>NZ_JBHVET010000422.1:0-7360 GCF_042802135.1 Kitasatospora sp. NPDC057512 | reverse complement strand
GTCAGCACCCGCGCGCCGCGGGCCCGCAGCGCGGCCGGCGCGCCGCCGGCGCCCTCCTCCGTCCAGCCGGCCGGCAGGACGGCCAGCCAGTCGCCGGAGAGCACGGGCGGGCCGGCCGGGTCGGCGAGCCGCTGCCACTCGACGCGGTAGCGCCAGGAGTCCAGCAGCGAACGGTCCTGGCGCTCGCGCCGCCAGGAGGAGAGCGCGGGCAGCAGGTCGCCCAGCGAGCGCTGCTCCTCCTCGGCCAGCCGGAGGCTCGAACCGAGCGCGGCCAGGTCCTGCTGTTCGACGGCCGCCCAGAAGGAGGCGTCCGCCGGGTCGGCGGCGGCGCCCGCGACGGGCGCGGCGTCCAGCCAGAAGCGGCGGCGCTGGAAGGCGTAGGTGGGCAGGTCGACCCGGCGCGCGCCGGAACCGGCGAAGAACGCCGCCCAGTCGGCCCGCACCCCGCGCCCGTGCAGCGCCGCCACGGCGGAGACGGCGGTCCGCACCTCGGCCCGGTCGCGCCGCAGCACCGGTACGAACGCCTCGTCGCCGTCGTCGCCGTGGTCCCGGCCCATGGCGGTGAGCACGGCGTCGGGGCCGAGCTCCAGGAAGGTGGTGACGCCCTTCGCCCGGAGCGTGTCCATGGCGTCGTGGAAGCGGACGGTGTGGCGGGCGTGGCGGATCCAGTAGTCGGGGTCGGTGAGTTGCTCGGTGGTGGCGGGCCGGCCGGTGAGGGTGGAGACGATCGGGATGGTGGGGGCGTGGTAGGTGAGTTGGGCGAGGGTGTCGCGGAACTCGTCGAGCATCGGTTCCATGAGCGGGGAGTGGAAGGCGTGGCTGACGCGCAGCTCGCGCGCCTTGTCGAACTGGGCGGCGACGGCGCGGACTTCGGTGGCGTCGCCGGCGATGACGAGGGATCGGGGGCCGTTGACGGCGGCGATCGAGACCCGTTCGGTGAGCAGGGGCAGGACCTCCTCTTCGGTGGCTCGGAGGGCGACCATGGCGCCGCCGGTGGGGAGGTGGTCCATCAGGCGGGCGCGGGTGGTGATGAGGCGGGCGGCGTCCGGCAGGGAGAGCACGCCGGCCGCGTGGAAGGCCGCGACCTCGCCGATCGAGTGGCCGGCCAGGAAGTGCGGCCGTACGCCCCAGGATTCGACCAGGCGGTAGAGGGCGACCTCGACGGCGAACAGGGCGGGCTGGGTCCAGCCGGTGCGGTCCAGGAGTTCGCCGCCCTCGGTGATCACCTCGCGCAGCGGGCGGTCCAGGTGGCGGTCCAGCTCGGCGCAGACCTCGTCGAACGCCGCCGCGAACGCGGGGTAGGCGGCGTACAACTCGCTTCCCATGCCGACGCGTTGGGTGCCCTGCCCGGTGAACAGGAACGCGGTCCTGCCGGTTGCCGTCGCGGTGATCCCGTCGCCCTCGGCCACCGCGGCCAGCCCGGCGGCGAGTTCGGCGCGGTCCGCGGCGACCACGGCGGCCCGGTGGGCGAACTGCGCGCGGCCGGTGGCCAGCGAGTAGGCCAGGTCGGTGAGGTCCAGCCCGGGGTCCGCCTCCAGGCGGGCGCGCAGCCGGGCGGCCTGCTCCCGCAGCGCGGGGACGGTCTTCGCCGACAGCAGGTGCGGGGCGAGCGCGGGCGCCGTACCGGCCGGCGCCTCGGCCTCCGGGTCTGCCGGGGCGTCCGGGGCCTGCTCGACGATGACGTGGGCGTTGGTGCCGCTGACGCCGAAGGAGGAGACCCCGGCCCGGCGCGGGCGGCCGGTCTCCGGCCAGTCCCGGGCCTCGGTGATCAGCTCGACCGACCCGGCCGTCCAGTCCACCTCGGGCGTCGGCTCGTCCACGTGCAGGGTGCGCGGGACGGTGCCCCGACGCATCGCCTCGACCATCTTGATGATGCCGCCCACCCCGGCGGCGGCCTGGGTGTGGCCGATGTTGGACTTCAACGAGCCCAGCAGCAGCGGCCGTTCGCGGTCCTGGCCGTAGGCGGCGAGCAGCGCCTGGGCCTCGATCGGGTCGCCGAGGGTGGTGCCGGTGCCGTGCGCCTCCACCACGTCCACCTCGCCGGCCGCCAGCCCGGCGCTCTCCAGCGCCTGCCGGATCACCCGCTGCTGGGCGGGACCGTTCGGCGCGGTCAGGCCGCTGCTCGCACCGTCCTGGTTGATGCCCGACCCGCGGACCAGCGCCAGCACCGGGTGCCCGTTGCGGCGGGCGTCGGAGAGCCGCTCCAGCAGCAGCATGCCGACGCCCTCGCCCCACGCCGTGCCGTCCGCGGCGGCGGCGAAGGACTTGCAGCGCCCGTCCGGCGCCAGCCCGCGCTGCCGGCTGAACTCCACGAACCCGGCCGGGGTCGAGAGCACCGTGACGCCGCCGGCCAGCGCCAGCGAGCACTCGCCGGAGCGCAGGGCCTGGCTCGCCAGGTGCAGCGCCACCAGCGAGGAGGAGCAGGCGGTGTCCACGGTGACGGCCGGACCCTCCAGGCCCAGCGCGTACGCCACCCGGCCGGAGGCCACGCTGCCGGCGCTGCCGTTGCCCAGGTAGCCCTCCACCTCCTCCGGGACGGACTGGAACCGGGCCGCGTAGTCGGCGGTCGCGATGCCGGCGAACACCCCGACCCGGCTGCCGCGCACCGAGGTCGGCGCGATCCCGGCCCGCTCGAAGGCCTCCCAGGAGGTCTCCAGCAGCAGCCGCTGCTGCGGGTCCATCGCCAACGCCTCGCGCGGGCTGATCCCGAAGAACGCCGGGTCGAACTCGTCGGCCCGGTGCAGGAACCCGCCCTCGCGGACGTAGCTGGTGCCCGGCGTGTCCGGGTCGGGGTCGTACAGCGCCTCGACGTCCCAGCCCCGGTTGACCGGGAAGCCGGAGATCGCGTCCACACCCCCGTCGACCAGCTGCCACAGCTCCTCGGGCGAGGTCACCTCGCCCGGGTAGCGGCAGGCCATGCCGACGATCGCGATCGGCTCACGGCCGGCGTCCACCAGCTGCCGGTTCTCCCGGCGCAGCCGCTGGATCTCCTTGAGGGAATCCCGGAGTGCCGCGACGACTTCCTGGGGTGCTGCGTTCATCACAAATCTCCGTACATCAAGCTCAGGTCGGGTCCAGGGGGGGCGGTGATCCGCGCCGGGTACTCGGCGCGAATCACCGGGGACGCCCTAGGAGTTGTCGCGGGCCAGGCGGAGCAGCTCGGCCAGATCCATGTCGTCGATCAGCTCGTCGCCGACCGCCTCGGCGGTGCCGGTCGCCCCGGCGGTGCCGGCCGCTTCGGCGCCGTCGCCCGCGGACGGGCCGACGCCCGGCAGCTCGGGGTCCAGCGCGGTGCGCAACTGCTTGGCGAGGGCGGCGGGGGTCGGGTAGTCGAAGATCAGCGTGCTGCTCAGGCGCAGACCGGTGGCGTCGGTGAGCAGCTTGCGCAGCTCGACCGCGGTCAGGGAGTCGAAGCCCTGCTCCAGGAAGCCGCACTCGGGGTCGAGGCCGCTGTGCGGGGCCTCGCCGAGCACCCCGGCGACGCACTCCTCGACCAGCTCCAGCAGCAGCTCGTCGCGCTCCGGCTCGGTGAGCCCGGCGAGCCGCTCCCGCAGCCCGGCGGACCGGTCCGGCCGCTCCCCGGCGTCCGGCGCGTCGGCGTCCGGTGCGTCGGCCGGCCGCGGCGCGGGGGCGTCCGCCCTGGCGGCGCGCCGCCAGGCGGCGAGCAGCGGCAGCGCGGCCCGCAGTTCGGACGGGAGGTGCCCGCCGTCGCCCTCCAACCGCAGGACGGCGGCCAGGGAGGCCTCGTCCTGCTGCTCGACGGCCGCCCAGAAGGAGGCGTCCAGCGGGTCGGCGGCCCCGGCCCCGGCCCCGGCCTTCGGCTGGACGACGTCCAGCCAGTACCGCCCGCGCTGGAAGGCGTAGGTCGGCAGGTCGACCCGCCGGCCGTCCGCGTGGAACGCCGCCCAGTCCACCGGCACACCGCGCAGGTGCAGCGCGGCCAGCGCGGACGCCAGGGTGAACTCCTCGGAGCGGTCCCGACGTTGCGCGGCGACCAGGGCCGCCCGGCCGCCGGCCTCCGTACCGTCCAGGAACTCCTGGCCCATGGCGGTGAGCACACCGTCGGGGCCGAGCTCCAGGAAGGTGGTGACGCCCTCCGTCAGCAGCGTGTCCACGGCGTCGTGGAAGCGGACGGTGTGGCGGGCGTGGCGGATCCAGTAGTCGGGGTCGGTGAGCTGGTCGGTGGTGGCGGGTCGGCCGGTGAGGGTGGAGACGATCGGGATGGCGGGCTCGTGGTACGTCAGCTCGGTGAGGGTGCGGCGGAACTCGTCGAGCATCGGTTCCATGAGCGGGGAGTGGAAGGCGTGGCTGACGCGCAGCTCGCGGGCCTTGTCGAACTGGGCGGCGACGGCGCGGACTTCGGTGGCGTCGCCGGCGATGACCAGGGAGCGGGGGCCGTTGACGGCGGCGATCGAGACCCGTTCGGTGAGCAGGGGCAGGACCTCGTCCTCGCCGGCTCGGAGGGCGACCATGGCGCCGCCGGAGGGCAGGTGGTCCATCAGGCGGGCGCGGGTGGTGATGAGGCGGGCGGCGTCCGGCAGGGACAGCACGCCGGCCGCGTGGAAGGCCGCGACCTCGCCGATCGAGTGGCCGGCCAGGAAGTGCGGGCGCACGCCCCAGGATTCGACCAGGCGGTAGAGGGCGACCTCGACGGCGAACAGGGCGGGCTGGGTCCAGCCGGTGCGGTCCAGGAGTTCGCCGCCCTCGGCGATCACCTCGCGCAGCGGGCGGTCCAGGTGGCGGTCCAGCTCGGCGCAGACCTCGTCGAACGCCGCCGCGAACGCGGGGTACGCCGCGTACAACTCGCTTCCCATGCTGGTGCGTTGGGCGCCCTGCCCGGTGAACAGGAAGGCCGTGCGGCCCGAGGACGCCACCGCCCTCAGCACCCCGGGCGCCTGCGGCGTCCCGGCGGCCAGGGCCCGCAGCCCGGCCAGCAGGCCGTCCCGGTCCGCGGCGACCACGGCACCCCGGTGCGGGAACTGCGAGCGCGTGGTGGCCAGGGAGAGCCCGAGGTCGGCCGGGTGCAGCTCCGGCCGCTCCCCGACCAGCTCCAGCAGCCGCTCGGCCTGGCCGCGCAGCGCCTCCTCGGATCGGCCGGAGAGCACCAACGGCCGTACGGACGGGCCCTCGTGGGTCCGCTCGGAGGCCGTCGGCGCCGGGTCGCCCTGCTCCAGGACGAGGTGGGCGTTGGTGCCGCTGATGCCGAAGGAGGAGACGCCGGCCCGGCGCGGGCGGCCGGTCTCCGGCCAGTCCCGCGTCGCGGTGGCCAGCTCGACCGCTCCGGCCGTCCAGTCCACGTGCGGCGAGGGCTCGTCGACGTGCAGGGTGCCCGGCAGGACGCCGTTGCGCATCGCGAGCACCGTCTTGATCACCCCGGCGACGCCCGCCGCGGCCTGGGTGTGGCCGAGGTTGGACTTCACCGAGCCGAGCAGCAGCGGCAGTTCGCGATCCTGGCCGTAGGTGGCCAGCAGTGCCTGGGCCTCGATCGGGTCGCCCAGCCGGGTGCCCGTCCCGTGTGCCTCCACCACGTCGACCTCGCCCGCGGCGAGACCGGCGGCGGCCAGCGCCTGGCGGATCACCCGCTCCTGCGCGGTGCCGTTCGGGGCGGTGAGCCCGTTGGAGGCGCCGTCCTGGTTGACGGCGCTGCCGCGCAGCACCGCGAGCACGGGGTGCCCGTTGCGGCGGGCGTCCGACAGCCGCTCGACCAGCAGCATGCCGATGCCCTCGGAGAACCCGGTGCCGTCGGCGCCGGCCGCGAAGGCCTTGCAGCGGCCGTCCTCGGCGAGGCCGCGCTGGCGGGCGAACTCGATCAGCAGCTTCGGTGTGGACATCACGGTCACGCCGCCGGCCAGCGCCAGGTCGCACTCGCCGCGCCGCAGCGCGGCCGCCGCGAAGTGCAGTGCCACCAGCGAGGAGGAGCAGGCGGTGTCCACGGTGACGGCCGGGCCCTCCAGGCCCAGCGCGTACGCCACCCGGCCGGTGGCCACGCTGGCCGCGCTGCCGTTGCCGAGGTAGCCGTCGACCTCCTCGGGCACGTCCCGCACCCAGGTCGCGTAGTCGTGGTAGACCATGCCGGCGTACACGCCGGTCCGGCTGCCGCGCAGGCCGAGCGGGTCGATGCCGGCCCGCTCGAAGGCCTCCCAGGAGGTCTCCAGCAGCAGGCGCTGCTGCGGGTCCATCGCCAGCGCCTCGCGGCGGTTGATCCCGAAGAACGCCGGGTCGAAGCCGGCCACGTCGGTCAGGAAGCCGCCGGTCCGGGTGTAGGTGCGGCCCGGGGTGCCCGGCTCGGGGTGGTAGATGCCCTCCAGGTCCCAGCCGCGGTCGGCCGGGAACTCCGAGAGCACCGAACCGCCCTCGGCGAGCACCTCCCACAGCGCCTCCGGGGTGGCGATCCCCCCGGGGAAGCGGCAGCTCATCGCGACGATCGCGATCGGCTCGTCGGGGTCGGCCGCGGCCGCCACCGCCGGGGCCGCTGCGGAGTCGTCCGCGTCCGGGCCGAGCAGCTCGTCGACCAGGTGCGCGGCGAGCGCACGCGGCGTCGGGTGGTTGAACACCAGGGTCGCCGGAAGGCGCAGCCCGGTCGCGGAGTTGAGCCGGTTGCGCAGCTCCACCGCGGTCAGCGAGTCGAAGCCCAGCTCCTTGAGCGCCTTCTCCTCCTCCACGGCGTCGCCCGAGCCGTGCCCGAGCACCGCGGCGACGTGGCCGCGGACCAGGTCCAGCACGGTCCGCCGACGGTCCTCGCCGGAGAGCCCGGCCAGGCGCCCGGCCAGACCGCCCGCCGGAGCGGCGTCCGGGGCGCCGGCCGTGCGGCGGCCCGGGCCACCGGCGGCCAGGCCGCGCAGCAGCGCGGGGACGGCGGCCGCCCGGCCGCGCAGGTGGGCCCGGTCCAGCTGGATCGGCACCAGCACCGCTTCGCCCGAGGCCACCGCCGCGTCGAACAGGGCCAGTCCGGTCTCGGCGTTCATCGGCACCGCGCCGCCGCGCACGATCCGCTCCAGGTCGGCGTCGACGAGGCGCCCGGCCATGCCGGACCGCTCCTGCCACAGGCCCCAGGCCATCGAGACGGCCGGCCGGCCCTGGGCGCGCCGGCGCTGGGCCAGGGCGTCCAGGAAGCAGTTGGCGGCGGCGTAGTTGGCCTGCCCGGGGTTGCCGAGTACGCCGGCCGCGGCCGAGAAGAGGACGAACCCGCCGACGTCGCCGGCCAGTTCGTGCAGGTTGAGCGCGCCGGTGACCTTGGGCGCGAGCACCCGGTCGAACTGCTCGGGGGAGAGGGAGAGGACGGTTCCGTCGTCCACCACGCCCGCCGTGTGCACCACGGCGGTGAGCGGGTGCTCGGCGGGGACGCCGGCGAGCAGTTCGG
>NZ_JBHVET010000421.1:0-7362 GCF_042802135.1 Kitasatospora sp. NPDC057512 | reverse complement strand
CACACAAGGTGACCACCCACGGGTGAAATCAAGATTTGGTAAACCTCTGTTCAGTTGACCGGATTGTCGCCAAATCACCAGCGACACCGCAGGTCATCCGCCGTGCCAGGCAGCGGACCCGATCCGGGCTCGGAACGGGTCCGGGACGGACCGGGAACCGGCTCGGAGCGGGCTCAGAACAGCACGCGCGCCAGCGCCGTACGGGCCGCGACGACCCGCGGGTCCTCCGGACCGATCACCTCGAACAGCTCCAGCAGGCGCAGCCGGGCGGTGTCCCGGTCCTCGCCGGCCGTCCGCCCGACGGTGGCCACCAGGCGCCCGAAGGCGTCCTCGACGTGACCGCCGACCAGGTCCAGGTCGGCCGCCTTGAGCTGGACCTCGACGTCCTTCGGGTCGGCCGCGGCCGCCGCCCGGACGGCCTGGAGGTCCAGGCCCTCGATCCGCTTCAGCAGCTCGGCCTGGGCCAGGCCCAGCTTGGCCTCGGTGTTGCCCGGCTGGTCGGCCAGCACGTTCCGGTAGGCCTGGATGGCACCGCCCAGGTCGCCGGCGTCCAGCGCGTCGTGCGCGGCGGACAGCGCCGGGTCCTCGGGGCGCTGCGGGGCGGCGGCCGGAGCCTCGCCCGGAGCGGCCGCGCCACCGGCCAGGCCGGCCACGCCGAAGCGCTGCTCGGCGACCAGGATCAGCTGGTCCAGGATCTGACGGATGTTGGCGGCGCTCTCCGCGCCCTGGAACAGCGGCACCAGCTGGCCCGCCACCACGGCCATCACGGCCGGGATGCCCTGGATGCCGAACTGCTGGGAGAGCAGCGGGTTGGCGTCCACGTCGATCTTGGCGAGCACGAAGCGGCCGGCGTACTCCTCGACCAGGCCCTCCAGGACCGGGCTCAGCTGCTTGCAGGGCCCGCACCACTCGGCCCAGAAGTCGATGACGACCGGCACCTCGGTGGAGCGCTGGACGACCTCGGCCTCGAAGGTGTCCTCGGTGACGTCGATGACGAGCTGGTGGGCGGACTGCGCGGGGGCGGCTCCGTCCGCATCGGCGGCGGCCGCCTGACGGGCCCGCTCGGCCCGGGCCTGCTCGGCCTTCTGGGCGGCTTCGCCGGCCGCCTTCACTGCGGCGAGGTCGACCGCACCGCGCAGGGCGGAGCTGTTGAGACGCGAATTCCGTGGCTGCATGGCACCATCCTCCCCCGTCCGCGCTGCTCGCGGGCACCAACCTCCGGAAAGTCGCCCCGCGCGGGCCGCGCGGTGCGGATTCCCGGGCGCCGTGCCCCTCCCCCGGTAGCCTGGACCGTTCGGCGCGGATCCCCACCCGCGCCCGCGCCGCTCCCGTCCCACGGACGCGGCGCCTGGTTGTCACTGCTTTCGCTACGAGTCGTAGCGTAACTGGAGCCGGTGCCCCGGCCGCAAGCCCCTCCGGTGGTTCGGGGACGTGAGCTGCCCCACTTTCCCGGGGTGCCCCGCTGCCCGAACGGACGAACAGTCGCTACCGTTACCAGCCCCACCCAAGTTACTTACCAGTAGAACGCAAGGAGGCCCGGTGCCGGCCGCCCAGCCCCCAGCGAGCCCGCAGGGCACGCACCAGGACTGCCCGGCACCCGCGGGCGCCACCCGGGCCAAGGGCCGCCCGCGCAGCGCCGCCGCCGACCTCGCCATCCTCGACGCCACCCGCGAGACCCTGGCCGAACTCGGCTGGGGCGGACTGACCATGGGCCACGTGGCGAGCCGGGCCGGGGTCGCCAAGACCACCCTCTACCGCCGCTGGCCGTCCAAGAACGAGCTCGTGGTGGACGCCGTCGCCAGCCTCTTCGACGAGCTGGTGATGCCCGACCTCGGCAGCCTGCGGGCCGACATCGAGGCCGTGGTGACCCAGTTCGCCGACCTGCTGGCCCGCCCGGAGACCCAGGCCGCGCTGCTCGCGCTGTTCGCCGAGGGCACCCGCGACCCGCAGCTGCGGCGGCGGATCCGCGAGGCCATCGTGGACCCGCAGAAGCGGCTGGTCCGCCAGGGCCGGGCGGCCGCCCAGGCGCGCGGCGAACTGGAGGCGGACATCGACGACACCTCGGCCCGCGAGGAGGTCGACATCATCTTCGACACCATCGCGGGCACCGTCGAGCACCGCGTCCTGGTCAGCGGCGAGCCGATCACCCCGGAGTGGACCCGCCGCTTCACCGACCTGCTGCTCGGACCGATGCTCGCGGGCTGAGAGCGCGGCCGGAGACACGGCGGAACCGCCGTACGGGATCCCGTACGGCGGCTCCGCCGCGCCCCGGCCGTCGGCCGCGGCCTCAGAACATCGCGTTCTCCTGGTACGTCCCCCACTCCTCGCGCAGCGCGTTGCAGATCTCGCCCAGCGTCGCCTCGGCGCGCACCGCGTCCAGCATCGGCGGGATCATCGACTCGCCCGAGCGCGCCGCCGCCAGCATGGCGTCCAGCCCGGCCCGGACGGCCGCGTCGTCCCGGGCCGCCTTGCGCTCCCGCAGCACCCGGACCTGCTCGCGCTCGACCTCGTGGCTGACCCGCAGGATCTCCAGCTCCGGGGTGACGCTGCGCGGGTGGCAGTTGACGCCGACCACGCGCTTGTCGCCCTTCTCCACCGACTGCTGGTACTGGAAGGCCGCCTCGGCGATCTCCCCGGTGAACCAGCCCTCCTCGATGCCGCGCAGGATGCCGGAGGTGATCGGGCCGATCTCGTGGTCCTCGCGGCCCTTGTCCAGGATCCGCTGGAAGATCGCCTCGGCCTGCTGCTCGATCCGGTCGGTCAGCGCCTCGACGTACCAGGAACCGCCCAGCGGGTCGGCGACGTTGGCGACGCCGGTCTCCTCCATCAGCACCTGCTGGGTGCGCAGGGCGATCTCGGCGGCCTGCTCGGAGGGCAGCGCCAGGGTCTCGTCCAGGGCGTTGGTGTGCAGCGAGTTGGTGCCGCCGAGCACCGCGGCCAGCGCCTCGACGGCGGTGCGGACCACGTTGTTGTACGGCTGCTGCGCGGTCAGCGAGACGCCGGCGGTCTGGGTGTGGAAGCGCAGCCACTGCGCCTTGTCGGTCTTGGCACCGAAGCGCTCGCGCATCCAGCGGGCCCAGATCCGGCGCGCGGCGCGGAACTTGGCGATCTCCTCGAAGAAGTCCAGGTGCGCGTCGAAGAAGAAGGACAGGCCGGGCGCGAAGACGTCCACGTCCAGGCCGCGGGACAGGCCCAGCTCGACGTAACCGAAGCCGTCCGCGAGGGTGTACGCCAGCTCCTGCGCGGCCGTGGCCCCGGCCTCGCGGATGTGGTAGCCGGAGACCGACAGCGGCTTGTACGCGGGGATGCCCTCGGCGCAGTAGGCCATCAGGTCGCCGATCAGGCGCAGGTGCGGCTCGGGGGCGAAGAGCCACTCCTTCTGCGCGATGTACTCCTTGAAGATGTCCGTCTGGAGGGTGCCGTTGAGCACCGCCGGGTCCACGCCCTGGCGCTCGGCGGCGACCAGGTACATGCAGAAGACCGGCACGGCCGGGCCGCTGATCGTCATCGAGGTGGTGACCCCGCCGAGCGGGATGCCGTCGAACAGCACCTCCATGTCGGCGGCCGAGTCGATGGCGACACCGCAGTGGCCGACCTCGCCGAGCGACTTCGGGTCGTCCGAGTCGTAGCCCATCAGGGTGGGCATGTCGAAGGCGACCGAGAGGCCGCCGCCGCCCGCGTCCAGGATCATCCGGTAGCGCTCGTTGGTCTGCTGGGCGTTGCCGAAGCCGGCGAACTGGCGGATGGTCCAGGTGCGGCCCCGGTAGCCGGTCGGGTGCAGGCCCCGGGTGTACGGGTACTCGCCCGGCCAGCCGATCCGCTCGAAGCCCTCGTAGGCCTGCCCGGCGGGCGGGCCGTAGACCGGCTCGACCTCGTCGCCGGAGAGGGTGGTGAAGTCCGCGTCGCGCTTGCGGGCCTTGTCGTACCGCTGCTGCCAGCGCTGCCGGCCGCGCTCGATCTCCTCGGCGTCCATGACCCCGAACTCCGCTCCGTACGGCCGCCACGGCGACGGGGCGGCACAGCTAGTAGGACGTCCTAACAATTTACTCGGACGTCCTAGTACTTGTCGATGGACAACCCGCCCGCACGGCCCCTGGAATCCGTCGGGAAGGGCCCGGATTCCGGCCCGGAGGGCCCGCGAACGCACCCGTAAGGGCCCGGGAACGCCGGAGCGCCCCTCCCCCGGTCGGGGAAGGGGCGCTCTCGCGGAGCCAGGGGCTCGGAGCCCGGCGGCTCAGACGCCGGCCGGCTGGCGGGCGCCGCCGCCCGCCGGGAGCTGCTCGGCGGCCTCGCGGGCCACCTTGCGCTCGAAGACGAAGGAGAGGAACGGGATGCAGCCCGCCGCCAGGGTGAGCACCAGCCGGCCCATCGGCCACTTCAGCTTCTGCCCGAGCATGAAGGTCACCACGAAGTACCCGATGTAGAGGTAGCCGTGCAGCATCGCGACGTACGTGGTCACGTCCTTGGCCGCGTCGAAGCCGTACTTCGCGACCATGAAGCCGCAGAACACCAGCAGCGCCGTACCGGTCGCAATGGCCAGGGCCCGGTACCAGCCCAGCAGGGGGGTCGCCTTCATGATCTTCCTCGCCTCGCTCGGCACGGTCCGCCGGTACGCCCGGATCCGCGCACCGCTCACACGAGGGTAGCCGCCTTCACGCCCGGCCCTTCGCAGCCCCCTCGGGCGACTCGGTGAAGTCGCCGGCCGCGATCCGCAGCGGCCTGAGCAGTTCGAACACCTGGTGGCACTGCTCGGCGTCGTACTCCTCCAGCCCGAACTCCATCGCCATCAGCTCCCGGGTCGCCTCCTCGACCACCTCGCGGCCGCGCCCGGTGATCGCGGCCAGCACGCCGCGGCCGTCCAGCGGGTTGGGGCGGCGGGCGACCAGGCCGGCCCGCTCCAGGCGGTCGACGGTGTTGGTGACGCTGGTCGGGTGGACCATGAGCCGCTCGCCGATCTTGGAGAGCGAGAGCTCGCCGGTCCGGCTGAAGGTCAGCAGCACCAGGGCCTCGTAGCGGGCGAAGGTCAGCCCGTACGGCTTGAGCACCGCGTCCACCCGGGAGAGCAGGATCTGGTGGGCGCGCATGACCGAGGTGATCGCCGCCATCGAGGGGACCCCGCCCCAACGGCGGGTCCACAGCTCGTCGGCGCGGGCGATCGGGTCGAAGTCGAGAGCGAGGGGCTTGGCCACCTCCTTACCGTACCGGCGGACGGGACGCGTGCTACCAGGCGTCCTGATGGTGGACAAGCGCAACACGTGGCGGGAACCCGCCAATCGGACGGCCAGGTCCATACCAGGACATTGCGCCGGTGTGAACGCGCGGCAACGGGCTCCCGGCGCACCGGGGTTGACCCCGGATCGACCCGGCGCCGCGCCAGCAGGCGTCGGTTCGGACGGTAACCCGCCGCGAGACCGGGCGATTCGCCCTTTTTGTCCGGTCGTTCACATTCCTCCGCCGTGGCGGGACTTGGCCAATTCATGAGCAAGACCTGTCATTTGATTTGCTTGATTGTCATGCTTTCGGCCAACCCCGTTCGGCAGCCACCACCCCCACCCACCGGTGGCGAAGCCGCTCAGACCGCACGGGGACCCGCACGTCAGCGCCCGTTCCGCCCCTCAGGTGCCGTCCCCGGCCCCCGGAACGCCGCGCGACCGCGCCCGCTCGCGGTTTCCCGGAAGGACTCGTTCGTGAAGCGAAAGCTCGCCGCAGTCGCCGTACTCTCCGCCACCGCCCTGCTCACCGGTGTCGTCCAGGTGAGCACCGCAGCCGTCGCGGACCCCGCCCCGCAGTCCCAGGCCGCGAAGCAGCGCGCCGACCTGATAGCCCTGGCGAACGGCCAGGCCGGCAAGGTCGCGCACGCCCTGGCCCTGGGCGGTCAGGAGCACCTGGTGGCCAAGGACGCCGTGGTGGACGCCGACGGCACCCGCCACCTGCGCTACGAGCGCACCTTCGCCGGCCTCCCGGTCCTGGGCGGCGACCTGGTGGTGCACCAGAAGGCCGACGGCTCGACCACCTCCGTGGACAAGGCCACCGGCGCGTCCATCGCCCTGCCCAGCCTCGCCCCGCAGATCCCCGCCGACCAGGCCGCCGCCCAGGCGACCGGCGCCGTGCAGTCCACCGTGGGCATCGCCGTCGACGAGGACGAGTCCCCGCTGACCGAGGTCCACCAGACCGGCAAGGCCGAGCTGGTCGTGTGGGCCGCGGACGGCAGCCCGCGCCTGGCCTACCGCACCACGGTCGAGGGCCTGCGCGCCGACGGCACCCCGAGCAGCCAGCTGCTGGTCACCGACGCGGCGAGCGGCCAGGTGCTCGCCAGCCACGAGCAGGTGCGGACCGCCGCCGGCACCGGCAAGGGCGTCTTCGTCGGCACCGTCCCGCTGACCACCACCCAGAGCGGCAGCTCCTACCAGCTGAAGGACGCGACCCGCGGCGGGCAGTCCACCTTCACGCTGAAGAACAAGACCTCCGGCTCCGGCACCCTGGTCGCCAACACCACCAACAGCTTCGGCAACGGCCTGGCCTCCAACACGGAGTCCGCCGCGGTGGACGCCCAGTACGGCGCGGCGGCCACCTGGGACTTCTACAAGAACACCTTCGGCCGCAACGGCATCAAGAACGACGGCGTCGGCGCCACCAGCCGGGTCCACTACGGCACCAACTACGTCAACGCGTTCTGGAGCGACAGCTGCTTCTGCATGTCGTACGGCGACGGCGCCAGCAACACCCACCCGCTGACCGCGCTGGACGTGGCCGGCCACGAGATGAGCCACGGCGTCACCTCCGCCACCGCGAACCTCAACTACTCCGGTGAGTCCGGCGGCCTGAACGAGGCCACCTCGGACATCTTCGGCACCATGGTCGAGTGGTACGCCAACCTGCCCGCCGACAAGCCGGACTACCTGATCGGCGAGCAGATCAACATCAACGGTGACGGCAAGCCGCTGCGCTACATGGACCAGCCGTCCAAGGACGGCCGCTCGGCCGACTACTGGTCGTCCTCGGTCGGCAACCTGGACGTCCACTACTCCTCCGGCGTGGCCAACCACTTCTTCTACCTGCTCGCCGAGGGCAGCGGCGCCAAGACCGTCAACGGCGTCAACTACAACAGCCCGACCTACAACAACTCGACCCTCGCGGGCATCGGCCGGGACAAGGCCGCGCAGATCTGGTACCGCGCGCTGACCACCTACTTCACCTCCACCACCAACTACGCGGCGGCCCGCACCGGCTCCCTGAAGGCCGCCGCCGACCTGTACGGCGCGAGCAGCGCCGAGTACAGCGCCGTCGCCGCGACCTGGGCCGCCGTCAACGTCAACTGACGTACCGCACAGGCGCGTCGGACGCCCGGGGCCTCCGGCAGGA
>NZ_JBHVET010000420.1:0-7367 GCF_042802135.1 Kitasatospora sp. NPDC057512 | reverse complement strand
GGCCGGGCCTCCCGCCCCTTCGGGGTTGCTACTCCTGCTTCTTGCGCCGGCTGCCGAAGACGATCTCGTCCCAGCTGGGCACGGTGGCCCGGCGACCGGGCCGGACGCCGTCCGCCTCGGCCTGCCGGTCGGTGGTGCCGACCAGGCGATCGCGGTGCGGGGCGACGGCGCGCGGCATCAGGATGTCGGCGTAGGCCGAGCCCGCGCCGACCGCCGGGGCGGCGGCCGCCGCGGCCGACTCCTCGGTCTCCTCGGCGACCTCGGCGGGCACCGGCTCGATCGGGGCGGGGGCGCCGACGGCGAGGTCGCCGCGGAAGGCGGGGACCACGTCGAGCAGGCTGGTCAGCGAGTCCCGGGCGTCGGCGGTGGCCTCCCGCGACTCGCGGACCTCGCGGGAGGACATGATGCGGTCGGCCGAGGGCCGGTCGATCATCGGGCGGGGCGGCCGGTCCTGGGGGAGCCGGGCGATCCGCGGGATGAACGGGAAGACCGACTCCTCCTCGCGCTCGACGTTCTCGCCGATCAGCGCGCGGGCCTCGTCGTCGTTGGGCTGGACCAGGCGCCGGGGCGGGTCGTACGTCCAGGAGGCGCTGCGGCCCTCGCCGTCGGCCCGGTAGGAGAGGATGACCTCCCAGGTGCCGTCGTCGCGCCGCCAGGAGTCCCAGCGCTCGGTCTCCTTCTCGGCGCCGCGTAGCGCGAGGCGCTCGGCGACGGCCTCGCCGAGCTGCGGGCCGGGGGACTCGCCGTTGCGGCGGATCGCGGTCTTGCGGGCGCGCTCGGCCATGAAGGCGCGCTCGGCGAGCACCGGGCCCTCGAAGCGGCGGACGCGGTCGACGGAGATCCCGGCGGCCTGGGCGACCTCCTCCGCGGAGGCACCGGCTCGTATCCGCGCCTGGATGTCCCGGGGGCGGAGGTGGCTCTCGACCTCGATCTCGATCTGGCCGAGGCGCGGCCGGTCGCCGCGGATGGCGGCGCGCAGCCGCTCGTCGATGGGAAGGGTGTACTCCGTGCTGTCGGCAGCCTTGAGCACCAGCCGTGTGCCGTCGTTGCTGACGGCCACAACCCGCAGTTCGGGCACGGTTACCTCCCGGGTGGTGCCTGCCGACGTCACCTGCGTCGCTGCTCCCGTACTGAGTGTGGCCTGCCCACTCGCGACTGGCCACAACCTTGCTGAGTTCCCCGGCGTGTCGGGCTTACGCCCGCGCACGCCGCTGTGGCACGGTTGCCTTTTTGCCACGCCATCGGTTGACGTCGCGCCTGGGTGTCCCGGCCGTCCTCGCACGCGCAGTGAACGCGACGATCCGGGACGGGCGTCGCCGTGCGTGCCCGGTCCGTGTCTCCTTGTCAAGCTGCCGGTGGGGGCGCAGTCGACAAGTCGACCCAAGGCTCGGGCTTTACGAACAGTACTCCATTCGTGGCATCCACAGGGGCGGCTCGCCGCTCAAGTCTCCCGCGATTCACGGGAATCTCAAGAGCACGCTCCCCCGATGGCGGACCACCGCCGGACGCACGGTGATCATCTTCACACAATCCGGGCGCCGAGAACCGCATTTTCGTCCCTTGTGTCCTTCTTTGGGCAAGATGGAGAGCCTTGTACGAAGAACAGCCGTAGGGACCGAGGGATGTCGATGCCGGAACGGAGCCCCGCCGAGGAGGGCGGCAAGGCCAAGGAGGAGCGCAGGCGCATCGATCTGAGTGTGGCTCAGGTCGCGGCGAGCGCGCTGGCCACGGTGGTGGGTGCGCTGCTGGCCTCCGAACTGGGGGTGTACGGCACGATCCTGGGCGCCGCCGTGGTGAGCATCGGGGCCACCACCGGCGGCGCGGTGTTCCAGCACATCTTCAAGCGGACCGGCGAGCAGCTGCGCGAGGCGGTGGACCGGGGGCCGAACCAGGCCGCCAACACCCTGCGTCAGGTGCCGGTCGAGTCCGGGCTGCCGGACACGCGGGTGCAGCCGCCGGTGATCACCTCGGAGTGGAACGAGCCGCAGGTGGTCCGGGCGCGTCGCCGGTGGGGCTGGAAGACGTACGCGGCGGTGTCCGGGCTGGTCTTCGTGCTGGCGATGACACCGATCGTGGCGTTCGAACTGGCCACCGGGCAGCCGGTGTCGGCGACGGTCAAGGGCGAGTCCGGCAACGGCACGTCCTTCGGCGGCTCGGTGGCGCCCAAGTCCTCCCAGCCGCGGGACGCCCCGCCGGAGCGGCCGTCCCCGGGCGGGAACGGGAAGCAGGGGCAGGACGGCGCGCCGTCCGGCGGCGCCTCCGCCCCGTCGACCACCCGCCCGAGCCGGGAGCCGGGCGGCACGCCGAGCACCGGCGCGGGGACGGGCTCGCCCTCGGCCGGTCCGAGCGCGACCCCGTCGGCCGGCGCCTCCCCGTCGGCGGGCGGCGGGCAGCCCACCGGCGGAGCGACCCCGCAGCCGCCCGTGCAGAGCAGCGCCCCGGCGAACGAACCGGCGAAGGCGCCGGTGGCCCCGCCGCCGGCCGACGGCACCAACGGGGCGACGCCCTAGTCGCCCAGCACCCGGCGCAGGTAGTCGTTGCCGAACAGCCGCTGCGGGTCGACCTCGTCGCGCAGCGCGGTGAAGTCGCCGAAGCGGGGGTAGACGCCGGCCAGGTACGCGGCGTCGCGGGTGTGCAGCTTGCCCCAGTGCGGCCGTCCCTGATGGGCGGTCATCAGCTGTTCCACGCCGGTGAAGTAGCCCTGGTCGGCGGTGCCCCGGTAGAGGTGGACGGCGATGTAGGCGCTGTCCCGGCCGGAGGCGGTGGAGAGCCAGAGGTCGTCGGCGGGGGCGAAGCGCACCTCGACCGGGAAGCCGACCTTCCAGTCGGAGCGCTCGACCAGGGACTTCAGCTCGCGCAGCACCTCGCCGACGGCCGCGCGCGGCACCGCGTACTCCATCTCCACGAAGCGGACCTTGCGCGGGCTGGTGAACACCTTGTACGCGGTGTCGGTGAAGCTGCGCTCGGACCAGGCCCGGCTGGCCAGCGAGGCGATCGAGGGGATCGAGCCGGGGAAGCGCCGGCCGACCCGGCAGGCCCCCTCCCAGACGGTGTTGGAGAGGAAGTCGTCCTCCAGCCACTCCTTGAACCGGGGCAGCGGGGCGGCCGGGCCCTGGCTGCGGTTGTTGCGCTTGGTGGAGCAGCGGTCGGTGTGCGGGAACCAGTAGAACTCGAAGTGCTCGTTGACGGCGGTGAGGTCGTCCAGGCGCTCCAGCACCTCGTCGAAGCCCATCGGCTGCTCGTGCGCGGTGAGCAGGAAGGCCGGTTCGACGCCGAAGGTGAGTGCGGTGATCACGCCGAGGGCGCCGAGGCCGAGCCGGGCGCCCTGGAAGAGCCGGGGGTTCTCGGTGGGGGAGCAGTGCCGGACGGTGCCGTCGGCGAGGACGATCTCCAGCGCGCGGATCTGGGCGGCCAGCGAGCCGGAGTCGCGGCCGGTGCCGTGGGTGCCGGTGCTGGTGGCGCCGGCCACGGTCTGGACCTCGATGTCGCCCATGTTGGTCAGCGAGAGGCCCTCGCCGGCGAGGAGGCGGTTGAGCCGGTGCAGCGGGAGGCCGGACTCGACGGTGACGGTGCCGGCCTCGCGGTCGATCCCGCGGACGGCGGTGAGCGCGTGCGGGCGGATCTGGACGCCGTCGTCGGCGGAGGCGATCGAGGTGAAGGAGTGGCCGGATCCGACGGCCTTGACGGTGCGGCCCTGTTCGGCGGCCCGCCGGATCTCCCTGGCCAGCTCCTCCACGGTGCCGGGGGCGGCGGTCCGGGCGGGCCGGGCGCTCTGGTTGCCGGCCCAGTTGGTCCACCGGGTGGGGGTCGCGGTACTGGCCTGGGGCATTGCGCTGCCTCCTGCTCCGTGGCCGAACGGGTTCGGCGCGGTCCGGGGCGGCGCAGCCGCCCTACCCACAAGTAGGGCCCGTGGGTAGGGCGAGGCTAGTCAGTTCACCGTTCGGCGTCTACGGTCCGTTCGGCCCCTTCGGCGGCCGTTCCGGCGCCGGCTTCGGCGGTCAGGCCGGCGCGCAGCCGGCCGAGGCCGGCGAGGGCGGCGACCACCCCGAGCAGGCCGGCGGCCAGCGGCACCCAGTAGCCCGCGGCGGCGCCGGAGGCGTCGACCACCCAGCCGCCGGCCGAGGAGCCGACCGCGACGCCGAGGGCCAGGCCGGTGGTGGTCCAGGTCATGCCCTCGGTCAGCTGGGCGGCCGGGACGAGCCGCTCGACCAGGGCCATCGCGGTGATCAGGGTGGGGGAGATGGCGATGCCGGCGACCAGCAGCGCGGCTCCGACCGCGACCAGTCCGCCGATGCCGTGCACCGCGTGGGCGACCAGGAGCAGCGGCACCATGCTGACGGCCATGAACAGGACGCCGACGAGGAAGCGCACCGCCATCGAGCCGGTGAGCTTGAGGGTGCCGAAGACCACCCCGGCCAGGCAGGACCCGAGCGCCCACAGGGCGAGGATCACGCTGGAGATCGACTTGTGGCCCTGGGCCTCGGCGTAGGCGACGGTGACCACCTCGACCGAGCCGAAGATCGCGCCGGTGGCGACGAAGGTCACGATCAGCACCTGGAGGCCGCGGTTGAGGATGACCGAGCCGCCCTCCTGCCGGGCGGCCGGATGGACCGGCGGCTCGGTGGAGCGCTGCCCGGCGAACAGCAGGACGCCGACGGCGAGGAAGATCCCGGCAAGCAGCACGCCGGCTTCGGGGAAGACGGAGGTGGCGAGGCCGATGGAGAGGATCGGGCCGACGATGAAGCAGACCTCGTCGACCACGGCCTCGAAGGAGTAGGCGGTGTGCAGCTTGCCGGTGTCGTCGCGGTAGAGGTGGGCCCAGCGGGCGCGGACCATCGCGCCGGTGCTCGGCATCACGCCCATGCCGGCGGCGAAGACGAACAGCGTCCAGTCCGGGGCCTCCAGCCGGGCACAGAGCAGCAGGCCGGTGACGGAGACGATGGTGAGCGCCATGGCGGGGACGATGATCCTGCGCTGGCCGTGCCGGTCCACCAGTCGGGAGACCTGCGGGCCGAGGATCGCGGCGGAGACCGCGAGACAGGCCGAGACCAGGCCGGCCACCCCGTAGGAGCCCCGGAGCTGGGACAGCATGGTCACGATGCCGATCCCGGTCATGGAGATCGGCAGTCGGGAGACGAAGCCGGTGGTGGAGAAGGCCAGAGTGCCGGGGGAGGCGAATATCTGGCGGTAGCTGGACAGCACGGGAGCTCCGGGCGGGGGAGTAAGGAACAAGGCTGGCAAACACAGCTTACGTACGTTGGCAAACGGTATTTTCCGGGCACTCGCGCGGCCCCGGCGACGGTGCCCGGTCCCTCAGTGGCAGGATCGGTTCCATGTCCGACGCGCGCAAACCCTCCCCCTCCGGCGCCGCCCCGGCAGCGCCGCAGCCGTACGACGCCCTGCTGCTGCTGTCCTTCGGCGGGCCCGAGGGCCCCGAGGACGTCGTCCCGTTCCTGGAGAACGTCACCCGCGGCCGCGGCATCCCCAAGGAGCGGCTGAAGGAGGTGGGCAAGCACTACTTCATGTTCGGCGGGGTCAGCCCGATCAACGGGCAGAACCGCGAGCTGCTCGCCGCGCTGCGCAAGGACTTCGCCGAGCACGGGCTGGACCTGCCGGTCTACTGGGGCAACCGGAACTGGGCGCCCTACCTGGTCGACACCCTGCGGGAGCTGGCCGCCGACGGGCACCGCCGGATCGCCGTGCTCGCCACCAGCGCGTACGCCGGCTACTCGGGCTGCCGCCAGTACCGGGAGAACCTGGCCGACGCGCTGGCCGCGCTCGCCGAGGAGGGCGGGCCCGCCCTGCGGGTCGACAAGCTGCGGCACTTCTACAACCACCCGGGCTTCGTCGGGCCGATGATCGACGCCGCCCTGGCCGCCCTGGACGAGCTGCCCGAGGCCGTCCGCCCCGGCGCCCGGCTGGCGTTCACCACCCACTCCATCCCGCACTCCATGGCCGAGGCCTCCGGCGCCCCGGACGACCCGGCCCGTGGCGAGCCCGGCGGCGCGTACGTCGCCCAGCACCTGGACGTGGCCCGGCTGATCGCCGCCGCGGTGGCCGAGCGCACCGGCGTGGCCGACCGGCCGTGGGAGCTGGTGTACCAGAGCCGCAGCGGGGCCCCGCACATCCCGTGGCTGGAACCCGACATCTGCGACCACCTGGAGGCCCAGCACGCCGACGGCGCGCCCGCCGTGGTGATGGTCCCGATCGGCTTCGTCTCCGACCACATGGAGGTCAAGTACGACCTCGACACCGAGGCCGTCGCCAAGGCCGCCGAACTCGGCCTGCCGGTCTCCCGCGCCGCCACCGTCGGCGCCGACCCCCGGTTCACCGCCGCCGTGCGCGAGCTCCTCCTGGAGCGGGCCGCCACCGAGCGCGGCGAGCCGGTGACCCGCTGCGCCCTGGGCGCCCTCGGCCCCAGCCACGACGTGTGCGCGGTGGCCTGCTGCCCCAACCCGCGGGCCCCGCGCCCGGCCGTCGCCGAGCGCTGACCGCCCGGCCCGCCCGTTCCGCCCGTTCCACCTGGCCCGCCAGTCCCGCCAGTCCCGCCAGTCCTGCCCGTCCCACCCGTCCCGTCGCCCCGGAGGAGAACCCCCGTGCCCACCCCCGCCCTGCCCGACGACGGCCTCCTCGACGACCTGCTGGAGGTCGCCCTGGACGCGGCCCGGCAGGCCGGCGCCCTGCTGCGCGACGGCCGCCCGGCCGACCTCGGCGTGGCCGGCACCAAGAGCAGCCCGGTCGACGTGGTCACCGAGATGGACCTCGCCTCCGAGAAGCTCGTCCTGGAGCTGATCACCGACCGCCGCCCGGAGGACGGCTACCTGGGCGAGGAGGGCGCCGAGCGGCCGGGCACCAGCGGGGTCCGCTGGGTCGTGGACCCGCTCGACGGAACGGTCAACTACCTTTACAGGCTGCCCTCCTGGGCGGTCAGCGTGGCCGCCGAGGTGGACGGCCGCGCGGTCGTCGGCGTGGTGTACGCCCCGGCCCGCGGCGAGCTGTTCCACGCCGTCCTGGGCCGCGGCGCCCGCCTCGACGGCCGCCCGCTCTCGGCCCGTCCGGCCCCGCCCTGGGGCCAGGCGCTGATCGCCACCGGCTTCAACTACGTCCAGTCGGTGCGGGTCCGGCAGGCGGAGGTGCTGCTGGCGCTGATGCCGGAGGTGCGGGACATCCGCCGGGGCGGGGCGGCCGCGGTGGACCTGTGCGACGTCGCCGCCGGGCGGCTGGACGGCTACTACGAGCGCGGCCTGGCCCCCTGGGACCGGGCGGCCGGCTGCCTGATCGCCGCCGAGGCCGGCGCCCTGGTCGGCGGCCGGCCCGGACACGGGCCGGACGGTGAGCTGACCGTGGCCGCCGCCCCGGGGGTATAC
>NZ_JBHVET010000419.1:0-7370 GCF_042802135.1 Kitasatospora sp. NPDC057512 | reverse complement strand
GCCACCGGTCGCTCGGTGGCTGCCGGAACCAGCATCGCCTGCCGCGCACCTCCCGCGCAGCGGCCGACCGGCGGGTGTCCATCCCCTCCGTTCGGGGGGAAAGGACTTCCGAATCGAAGGCGCGAGACGCTGGCAGCTCCCGTCTTTGGGTGCCGAGATGACGATCCGTCTAGGATGCCAATGCGTCGGCCGCAATCTTCCGATTGTGGCCATCGGACCATCCGGGGGGATCATGAAGCGCGTACTGGTCGTCAACAACGAGAATCTGATCCGTTCGGGACTGCGCCTGATCCTCGAATCCGACCCCGTGCTGACGGTGGTGGCGGACTGTCCGGTGGACCGGGCGGTCGAGGAGGCCCGCGCGCTCCAGCCCGACCTGGTCCTGCTCGACCTCGGCCGCCAGGCCGACGCGTCCCTCGACACCCTGCTCTCGCTGATCTACCTGCCCCGGGCGCCCCGGGTGGCCGTGCTGGCCACGGAGGAGGACGGCGACCTGCTGAACCGGGCGCTGCAGCACGGCGCGGTCGGCTACCTCCGACGGAACGCCCCGAGCGCCCTGCTGCTGGACGCCGTCCGGGTGCTCACCTCGGGCGGCACCGTGGTCTTCCCGCAACTCCTGTCGGCCGCCCGGGCGGTGGCTCCCGAGCCGCCAGTCCGGCAGGTCCCGGCCCGGCTCAACGCCCGCGAGCGGGAGCTCCTGGTCTGCCTGGGCGAGGGCCTGTCCAACGCGGACATCGCCGAGCGGCTGTACCTCCGCCCGGCGACCGTCAAGGACTACGTCAGCGAGCTGCTCGCCAAACTGGGCGTCCGCAACCGGACCCAGGCCGCCGTCCTGGCCGAGCGGTACGGGCTGCTCAGGGCCCACGTCGCGGCGTGAGGAAAGGGCCCCGCGCGGGGCCCGGTGCACGACGCGGGGCCCCGCGGGCGGGTTCGGGGCCGGCCGGGCGGTTCTCCCCGGGCCGGAAGGCCGGTCGCCCTACTGGTTCTTCGCCTCGGCGGTCCGTTCCGTCGTGCCCGGCTCGGCCGGCTCCTCGGTGGCGCGCGTGCCGTCCAGGCGGATGCCGCGCATCGAGGCCCACATCACCAGGGCGCTGCCGCACACCACGCCGCAGTCGGCGAGGTTGAAGACCGGCCAGTGCGGCAGTTGGATCCAGTCCACGACGCGTCCCTCCCACGGGGCGGGGTCCCGGAACAGCCGGTCGATGAGGTTCCCGGCCGCACCGGCGATGACCAGCCCGAAGGAGACCGCCCAGAGGGGGGTGCGGATCCGGGGCGACACCACCAGCATGACGACGATGACCAGCATCTTCACCGTGGTGAAGAACCAGGTCTCCCCCTCGCCGATGGAGAACGCCCCACCCGAATTGAAGACCAGCGTGAATTTCAGGAGCCCGCCGAGGGTCGATGTCGGATCGGTTCCCGAGAAATGTGTCAGCGCTATCTGCTTGGTGATGAAATCCGACGCCAGCAGCGCGATTGCTACGGCTGTCATGGTTCCCAGTCGTCGAGGCGTGTCACCGGGCAAGGAAGCTCCTCGCGCAACCCGTAGGCGTAGTAAGCCAGTCATGGCCGCATTGTAGGTGACGGTGGCTTGCGCACGAGTGTTCCCAAGAACGGGGGCGCACCGTCAGAACGGGAGCATACCCGCGCCGTTGCCGGGCACCGGCCCCGCCGTCGCCGTCGCCGGGTGTTGGCGGGCTGCGGCGGTCACGTGAAGATCCCGGCGAGGCGGGTCAGCCCTTCCCTGATCTCCCCGGCGGGGTGTCCGGTGAAGGAGAGCCGCAGGGTCGCCGGGTCGGGCCGGTCCGCGAAGAACGGCGCGCCGGGCACGTAGGCGACGTCGTGGGCCACGGCCCGGGGCAGCAGGGCGGTGGCGTCGTGCCCGTCCGGCAGGCGCGCCCACACGAACATCCCGCCGTCCGGCCGGTTCCAGGTGCTCCCGTGCGGGAGCGCGTGGGGCAGGCCGTCGAGCAGCGCGTCACGGCGTTCCCGGTAGGCGGCGCGGATCCGCGTCAGGTGCGCGTCGAGGTCGGCGTGGGTGAGGTAGTGGGCGGCGGCCGCCTGGTCGACGGTGGAGGAGTGCAGGTCGGTGGTCTGCTTCACCGTCGCGCAGGCGCGGCGCAGTGCGGCCGGAGCGCGCAGCCAGCCGAGGCGCATGCCCGGGGACATGATCTTGGAGAGGCTGCCGAGCAGCACCGTGCGGTCGGCCGCGGCGTCGAGCGAGGCGATCCACGGCAGCGGTGCGCCGTCGAACCGCAGCTCGCCGTAGGGGTCGTCCTCGACGATCCACAGGCCGTGGTGGGCCGCGACCTCCGCGACGGCCCGGCGGCGCTCGACGGAGAGCGTACGGCCGGTCGGGTTCTGGAAGTCGGGGACGACGTAGAGGAGCTTGGGCCGCTCCGACGCCACGAGGCCGGCCAGTGCCACCGGGTCGATGCCGCCCTCGTCGGACGGGACCGGGACGACGCGCGCTCCCGCGAAGGCGAAGCACTGCAGGGCCGCCAGATAGGTGGGGTTCTCCACGAGGACGGTGTCGCCGGGGGCCAGCAGGGCCGTCGAGGTCAGCGTGAGCGCCTGCTGGGAACCCGAGGTGACCAGCAGGTCGTCCGCCGGGGTGGGCAGGCCGCGGGAGCCCAGCCGCTCCGCGACGGCCGCCCGCAGCGCCGGGTCGCCCTCGGTGGTCGAGTACTGGAGGACGCGGTGCGGGGCCGTGGCCAGGACGTGGTCGTACGCGGCCCGCAGGCCGGCGACGTCGAAGAGCTCCGGGGCGGGCAGGCCGCCGGCGAAGGAGATCACCTCCGGCCGTGCCGTGAGTTCGAGGATCTCCCGCACGGACGAGGCGTGGGCAGCGGCGGGGTGGGTGACCGGAACGGGGGCGGCGGCTGGGCTCGTCATGCCCGCAGACTACGGACGAACAGGGCGGTGTCCCGGGTGCGGAAGTCCCACGAGTGCCCAAACATGTCCCGTCGATTTCTTGCCGAGATCGCGAAGACGTCGGTGGTGACGGCGGGTTCCGCGACCGGCCGTGCCGGACCGTGATCTTCCGGAAACCACCAGGTGGGACCGGGGCGGGCGGTGACCTGGGACCTTCCGCCAGATGGGCCGAAAACGCATGGTCGGCCGTCGAACGGGCTTGTCGGGCGGTGCGGTGCGTATGTCAGTCTCTGGGAGCCGTGTGCCGTGTTCCACAGTGTTTTGACGGGGAATTCCGAGTCTCTCTTCCTTTCCTTGGTTCTTCGGGATGCGTTCCGTCATGCCGTCGGTCGGTTTGAAGCGATAACAGGGGGCGTCATGTCTGATCTCCGCCATGGGCATTCCGAGGCCTCCGTGAATTTCGCGGGGAACCGGTCGGTGCCGGAGGAACCCATAGCGTTGGTCGGAATCTCCTGCCGGCTTCCGGGCGCCGCGGGACCCCGGCAGTTGTGGGACCTCCTGCGGGACGGCCGCAGCGCCGTCACCGAAACTCCCGACGACCGCCGGGGCGGTCCCGAGGGGCCCGGGAACGACGAGCCGTCCGCCCTGCGGTGGGGGGCCTTCCTGGAGGGCGTGGACCGGTTCGACGCGGGATTCTTCGGGATCGGCCCCCGCGAGGCCGCCGCGATGGATCCGCAGCAGCGCCTGGCCCTGGAGCTGAGCTGGGAGGCCTTCGAGGACGCGGGGATCCGCCCGGAGACCTGGCGTTCCCAGGACACCGCCGTCTTCCTCGGCGTGGCGTCCGGCGACTACGGCCTCCTGCTCGACCGCCGGGGGCCGGCCGCCCGGACCCCGCACACCGTCGCCGGCACCCAGCGCGGGATGACGGCCAACCGCGTCTCGTACGCCCTCGGGCTGCGCGGCCCCAGCCTCACCGTCGACGCCGGTCAGGCGTCGTCGTTGGCCGCCGTCCACCTGGCCTGCGAAAGCCTGCGGCGCGGCGACTCCGCGCTCGCCGTGGCGGGTGGGGTGCACCTCAACCTGCTGCCCGACACGGCGCGCGCGATGGCCGGGCTCGGCGCGCTCTCGCCCGACGGCCGCTGCTTCACCTTCGACGAGCGGGCGAACGGCTACGTCCGCGGCGAGGGCGGGGCGATGGTGGTGCTCAAGCCCCTGAGCCGGGCCCTCGCGGACGGGGACCTCGTGCACTGCGTCCTGCTCGGCAGCGCCCTGAACAACGACGGCGGCGGCGAAGGACTGACGGTGCCGGCCCGGGCCGGGCAGGAGGAGGTGCTGCGGCGGGCCTGCGCGAGGGCGGGTGTCGACCCCGCGCACGTCCAGTACGTCGAACTGCACGGGACGGGCACCAGGGTCGGCGACCCGGTCGAGGCCGCCGCGCTGGGCGCGGTGTTCGGCGCCGCCCGGACGGCCGGGCGGAGCCCCCTGCACATCGGCTCGGTCAAGACGAACGTCGGCCACCTGGAGGCCGCGGCGGGCGTGGTCGGCCTGGTCAAGGTGGCGCTGTCCCTCAAGCACGCGACGCTGCCGCCGAGTCTCGACTTCCGCACCCCCAACCCGCTGATCGACATGGACGCACTGCGGCTGCGCATGGTGACGGACCGCCTGCCGTGGGCCGAGGTGGACGGCACCCGTCTCGCGGGCGTCAGCTCGTTCGGTCTCGGTGGGACCAACTGCCATGTGGTGCTGTCCCAGCCGCCCGCCCCCGCCGTGGGCGGCCGGGCGACGGCGGACGTCGGCGCCGGCGTGGTGCCGTGGGTCCTGTCCGGGGCCACGCCGGAGGCGCTGCGGGCCCAGGCCGACCGCCTCCGGGCGTACGTGGCCGGGGAGCCCGACGCCGAACCCGCCGACGTGGCCCTCTCGTTGGCCACCACGCGCGCGACCTGGGAGCACCGCGCGGTCGTCGTCGCGGCCGACCGCGCGGAGTTCCTCCGGGCGCTGACCGCCGCCGTCGAGCCCGGCGGAGTCGACCCGGCACTGGTCCGGGGCAGCGTCGCCGAGGACGGCGAGGTCACCTTCGTCTACCCGGGCCAGGGCTCCCAGTGGGACGGCATGGCACGGGAGTTGCTCGACACCTCGGCCGTCTTCCGGGAGCGGATCGAGCAGTGCGACCGGGCGCTGCGGCCGCACGTCGACTGGTCGCTGCTCGACGTCCTGCGCGGGACCCCGGACGCCCCGCCGCTGGAACGGGTCGACGTCGTCCAGCCCGTGCTGTGGGCCATGATGCTCGCCCTGACCGAGGTGTGGGGCTCCTTCGGGGTGCGTCCCGACGCGGTGGTGGGGCACTCGCAGGGCGAGATCGCCGCCGCGTGCGTCGCGGGCGCCCTCAGCATCGAGGACGGTGCGAAGATCGTGGCCCTGCGCAGCCGCGCGCTCGGCCGGCTGGCGGGCACCGGTGCGATGGCCACCGTCTCCCTGCCCCTGGCGCAGGTGCGCGACCGGCTCGAACGGGGCTGGGACGGGGTGGAGATCGCCGCGGTCAACGGTCCGGTGTCCACGGTGGTCTCCGGTCCGCCCGAGAGCATCGACCGGCTGCTCGCGGAGTACGAGGCCGAGGGCGTCTGGGTGCGCGCGATCCCGGTCGACTACGCCTCGCACTCCAGCGACGTGGAGGTCCTGCGGGACGCGGTACTGACGGAACTCGCCGGGATCACCCCGCGCCGGTCGCGGATCCCGTTCTGCTCCACCGTCACCGGTGAGATCACCGACACCACGGAACTGGACGCCGGCTACTGGTACCGCAACCTTCGCCGGCCGGTGCGGATGGAGACCGCCACCCGGCACCTGCTGGAGGCCGGGCACCGGACGTTCGTCGAGGTCAGCCCGCACCCCGTGCTCACCGTCGCGCTCCAGCAGACCGTCGGTGCCGCGGCGGCGGTCACCGGAACGCTCCGTCGGGGCGAGGGCGGTCCGCGCCGCCTGCTGGACTCCGTCGCCCGGCTCCATGTGCGCGGTGTGCGGGTCGACTGGCCGTCCGCGCTCCGGACGGGTGCCGGGCGCCGGCTCCGGCTGCCCACCTACCCGTTCCAGCGGCAGTCGTACTGGCTCGACGGCGAGGACCGGCGCGAGCCCGCAGTGGCGGACCGGCGCGAGCCCGTGGCGCTGGACCGGCGGGTGCCGTTCGCTGCGGAGACCGGGGCCCCCGCACCCGAACCGTCGCGGCACGGCCACGGCGAACTGACGGGCCTCGTACGGGAACACGCCGCGGCCGTGCTGGGCCACCCGGAGCCCGGGCTGGTCGACACCTCCCGCCGCTTCAAGGACCTCGGCTTCAACTCGCTGGACGCCGTCAACCTCCTGGAACGGCTGACCGCCGCCACCGGCGTCCCCCTGCCGCCCACCCTGATCTTCGACCACCCCACGCCCGCCCTCCTCGCGGCGTGGTTGCGCACGGAACTCGCGGGCGAACGCACCGACACCGGCACCGCGCCGGTCCGCACCCCCCACGACGACGAGCCGATCGCGATCGTGGGGATGGGGTGCCGGTACCCGGGCGGGGTGCGGTCGCCGGAGGACCTGTGGCAGTTGGTGTCGGAGGGGCGCGACGCGATCTCCGGCCTCCCGGAGGGGCGGGGGTGGGACCTGGAGCACCTCTACGACCCCGACCCGGACGCGGGGGAAGGCGGGCGGACGTACACGCGCGGCGGGGGCTTCCTGCACGACGCGGACCTGTTCGACGCGGGGTTCTTCGGTGTTCCGCCGCGCGAGGCGGAGGCGATGGATCCGCAGCAGCGGTTGCTGCTGGAGGTGTCGTGGGAGGCGCTGGAGCGGGCGGGGATCCGTCCCGACAGCCTGAAGGGCAGTGCGACCGGCGTCTTCACCGGAGTGATGACCAGCGGCTACCGGCCCGCCCCCGCCCGGGTCCCGGTGGAGTTCGAGGGGCACGTCCTGACCGGCAACGAGAGCAGTGTCGCGTCCGGCCGGGTGTCCTACGTGCTGGGGCTGGAGGGCCCGGCCCTGTCGGTGGACACGGCGTGTTCGTCGTCGCTGGTGGCGCTGCACCTGGCGGTGCAGTCGCTGCGGCGGGGCGAGTGCTCGATGGCCCTGGCCGGCGGTGTCACCGTCATGGCGGCCCCGGCCACCCTCATCGAGTTCGCCCGGCACCGAGGTCTGTCCCCGGACGGCCGGTGCCGGGCCTTCGGCGAGGAGGCCGACGGCACGGGGTTCGGTGAGGGCTGCGGTGTGCTGGTGCTGGAGCGGCTTTCCGACGCGCGGCGGGCGGGGCGTCGGGTGTTGGGGGTGGTGCGGGGTTCGGCGGTGAACCAGGACGGTGCGTCGAACGGGCTGACGGCGCCGAGTGGTCGGGCGCAGGTGCGGGTGGTGCGTGGGGCGTTGGGGGATGCCGGGTTGGCGGCGGGTGACGTCGATGCGGTGGAGGCGCACGGGACGGGGACGCGGTTGGGTGATCCGATCGAGGCGCAGGCGTTGCTGTCCGCGTA
>NZ_JBHVET010000418.1:0-7392 GCF_042802135.1 Kitasatospora sp. NPDC057512 | reverse complement strand
GGAGCGGGCCGTCGTGGGCGCGCGGTCGGGCCGGGAGGCCGGGGCGCGGGAGGCCCGGCGGGCGGTCGGGCCGGGAGGTCAGGCCGGGCGGACGGCGCCCTTGTAGGGCATCACGGAGATCGGCAGGACCTCGATGTTCTTGCCCGTGCGCGGGGCGTGGATCATCTTGCCGTCGCCGATGTACAGGCCGACGTGGTGCAGGTCGTCGTAGAAGAACACCAGGTCACCGGGCTGGAGGTTGGCACGGTCGACGTGCGGGCCGTCCTTCCACTGCTCCTCGGACGTCCGGGAGATCGTGACGCCCGCCGCGCGGTAGGCCTGGCTGGTGAGGCCGGAGCAGTCGAAGGAGGCGGGGCCGCTCTTGCCCCAGCCGTACGGCTTGCCGAGCTGGGCCTGGGCGAACGCGATGATGGCGCCGGCCCGGCCGCTGGCCGACGGCACCGGGGCGTTCATGTCCGGGCGGTCACTGGACCGCGAGGCGCGGTCCTTGGCCGCGGCGGCGGCGGCCTGCTGAGCCTCGGCCTTGGCCTTCTCCGCGTTCTGCTGGGCGTTGATCTTGGCCCGGTCCTCGGCGCTGAGCTTGTTCAGCATCTCCTGCGCCTGGGACAGCTTGGTCTGGATGTCCTTCTTCTGCTCCGCCAGCTGCGTGCCCACCGAGTCGAGCGCGGCCAGGGTGGCGGTGGCCTCGGCGCGGTCCTGGTCGAGCTTGCGCTGCTCGTCCTGGGCCTGCTTGAGCAGGCTCGCCTGGGAGTCGGAGACCTGGTTCTGCACCGAGGCGCGCTCCAGGTAGGCGGCCGGGTCGGAGTCGAGCATCAGCTGGACCGACGGGTCGATGCCGTTGGTGCGGTACTGGTCGGCGGCGACCGCGCCGAGCCGGGTCCGCAGCTCGTTCATCGCCTCCTGGCCCCGGACGACCTTCTCCTGGATCTGGTTGGCCTCGCCCTGGAGCTTCTGCTGCCTCGCCTGGAAGCCGTTGTACTTCTCGATCGCCTGCTCGGCGTCCTCGTTGAGCTGGTCGACCTGCTCCTTGACGGTGGCGAGGTTCGGGGTCGGCTCGGCGTGGGCGGTACCGGAGGCGAGGACCGCGCCGCCGGCCGCCATGGCCGTGGTGAGGACCGCCATGCGGGCCCGGCTCGGGGGGCTGGGCTTGCGGCGCTTTCCCATGGCGGTCGCTCTCCTTCGGGGGAATCTCGGGACGGTCCGGGCGGAGCGGGGGGACGGCTCGGCCGGTGCCTGGGGACGACGAAGGCGGGCAGGACGAGCAACGGGGGGGTGCTGCCCCGCCCACCTTCTTCGAAGTAACTTAATAGATGAGGGGCCGGGTTCCGCAATCCCCCTGATCATGACGTTTTGACAGCATGACGGGACATCGATCGCGTTCCGTGCCATCGGCGTTGACCTTCGGACACCCCGGACACCGCGGACACCGCCCACCGCCTGACGACGGCCGGGAGGACCGCCGACGAAGGGCGGGAGGACCGCCGACGAAGGCCGGGACGACCGCGCCGCCCACCTCCCCCGGCACCCCGGACGACCCCGGACGACCCCACCCGACCCCTTCGACCCCCTGCCCTCCGACCCCCTGTCGCGGCACCCCTGTCGGCCCCGGGTGCCGACCGTCCCGGCACCCCTATCGGCCCCGGGTGCCAGCCCTCCCGGCACCCCGTGGCACCCCCCGCCCCGGAGAGTGCTCGCGAGCGGCCGGACCGAGGGAAAGGTCACACGGGATTCCTCTCCTGCAGCCCCGCGCACGGGCGCTAACCTGCGCACATGAAGGTCCCGCCCGAAGGGCTCCCCCTCGCTGCCGAGTTCCCGGCCGCGCACCGAGAGCAGTGGCAGCAACTCGTCCAGGGCGTGCTGCGCAAGTCCGGTGCCCAGCCCGAGGACGGTCCCGCCGCCGAGCAGGCGCTCACCACCCGGCTCCAGGACGGGCTGAGCGCACGCCCCCTGTACACCGCCGAGGACACCGACGCCGACCCGGGCTACCCGGGCTTCCCGCCGTTCGTGCGCGGCGGCCGGCCGCAGGGCTCCGCCGTGGCCGGGTGGGACGTCCGCCAGCGGCACGCCGACCCGGACCGCGGGCGCGCCAACGAGGCCGTCCTGGCCGACCTGGAGCACGGCGTGAGCTCGCTCTGGCTGGAGCTGGGCGGCGCCGGCCTCCCGGTGGACGCCCTGCCCGAGGCGCTCGCCGGGGTGTACCTGGACCTGGCCGCCGTGGCGCTCGACGCCGGCGCCGAATTCACCGACGCCGCCGAGCAGTTGTTCAGGCTGTACGAGGAGCGCGAGGTCTCCCCCGGCGCCGCCGCCGGCAACCTCGGCGCCGACCCACTCGGCCTCCAGGCCCGTACCGGCCAGGCCGACCGCACCGGGGCGCTGCTCGCCGAGGCCACCGCGCTGGCCGCCCGCTGCGCCGCCGGGTACCCGGGCGTGCGGGCGCTCACGGTGGACGCCCTGCCGTACCACGAGGCGGGCGCCTCCCCCGCCCAGGAGCTGGGCTGCTCGCTCGCCACCGGTGTCGCCTACCTGCGCGCGCTGACCGCCGCCGGCCTCTCGGTCGACGACGCGCTCGGCCAGCTGGAGTTCCGCTACGCCGCGGACGGCGACCAGTTCCTCACCATCGCCAAGTTCCGTGCCGCGCGCCGCCTCTGGGCCCGGGTCGCCGAGGTCTCGGGGGCCGGTGCGGCCGCCTCGGCGCAGCGCCAGCACGCCGTCACCTCCCGGGTGATGATGACCGCCCGCGACCCGTGGGTGAACATGCTGCGCACCACGGTCGCCTGCCTGGCCGCCGGGGTCGGCGGCGCGGACGCCGTCACCGTACTGCCCTTCGACAGCGCGCTCGGCCTGCCGGACGCCTTCGCCCGCCGGATCGCCCGCAACACCCAGGCGATCCTGCTGGAGGAGTCCCACCTGGCCCGGGTGATCGACCCGGCCGGCGGCTCCTGGTACGTCGAGCAGCTGAGCGAGGAGCTGGCCCGGGCCGCCTGGGCGTGGTTCCAGGAGATCGAGCGGGCCGGCGGGCAGCAGGCCGCCCTCTCCGCCGGCCTGGTCGAGGACCGGATCGCCGCGACCTGGGCCGAGCGCTCGGTACGGCTCGCCAAGCGGCGCGAACCCGTCACCGGCGTCAGCGAGTTCCCGCACCTGGACGAGCAGCCGCTGGTCCGCGAGCCGGCCCCGGCCGCGCCCGGCGGCGGGCTGCCGCAGGTCCGCCGCGCCGAGGCCTACGAGGCGCTGCGGGACCGCTCGGACGCCCACGCCGCCGCGCACGGCGCCCGCCCGAACCTCTTCCTCGCCTCGATCGGCACCGCCTCCGCGCACACCGCGCGCACCACCTTCGCCGCCAACCTGTTCCAGGCGGGCGGCATCGCGACGGTCTCGGCCGAGTCCGTCGACCCGGCGGCCTTCGCCGAGGCGTTCCGGGCCTCCGGCGCGACCGTCGCCTGCCTCTGCTCCAGCGACGCGCTGTACGCCGAGCACGCCGCCCCGGTCGCCGGCGCCCTGAAGGCGGCCGGTGCCGAGCGGGTGCTGCTCGCCGGGCGACCCGCCGAAGTACCCGACGGCGTGGACGAGTTCATCTTCGCGGGGGGCGACGCGGTCGCCGTCCTGACCTCCCTGCTGGACCAGATCGGAGCCGCTCGATGATCCCCGACTTCACCGGAATCGGGCTGGACGGCGCCGCCGCCGGCCTCACGGGCGACTCCGGCGCCGCCGGCAGCCCCACGGGCGGCGCCGGCGCCACCGACGAGCAGTGGCGGGCCGCCTGGCGCCAGTCCACCGGCAAGGACGTCGACGAGCTGCTCTGGGAGACCCCCGAGGGCATCGGCGTCAAGCCGCTGTACACCGGGGCCGACCTCGCCGGGCTGGACTTCCTGGAGACCTACCCGGGCGTCGCCCCGTACCTGCGCGGGCCGTACCCGACCATGTACGTCAACCAGCCCTGGACCGTCCGCCAGTACGCGGGCTTCTCCACCGCCGAGGAGTCCAACGCCTTCTACCGCCGCAACCTCGCGGCCGGCCAGAAGGGCCTGTCGGTCGCCTTCGACCTGCCGACCCACCGCGGCTACGACAGCGACCACCCGCGGGTCACCGGCGACGTCGGCATGGCGGGCGTGGCGATCGACTCGATCTACGACATGCGCCAACTCTTCGACGGCATCCCGCTGGACAAGATGTCCGTGTCGATGACCATGAACGGTGCCGTGCTGCCCGTCCTCGCGCTGTACATCGTCGCGGCCGAGGAGCAGGGCGTACCACCGGAGAAGCTCGCCGGGACCATCCAGAACGACATCCTCAAGGAGTTCATGGTCCGCAACACCTACATCTACCCGCCGCAGCCGTCGATGCGGATCATCTCGGACATCTTCGCGTACACCTCGCAGAAGATGCCCCGGTACAACTCGATCTCCATCTCCGGCTACCACATCCAGGAGGCCGGTGCGACGGCCGACCTGGAGCTGGCCTACACCCTGGCCGACGGGGTGGAGTACCTGCGCGCGGGCCTGGACGTGGGCCTGGACGTGGACGCCTTCGCGCCGCGGCTGTCGTTCTTCTGGGCGATCGGCATGAACTTCTTCATGGAGGTCGCCAAGCTGCGCGCGGCCCGGCTGCTGTGGGCCAAGCTGGTCAAGCAGTTCGACCCCAAGAACCCCAAGTCCCTGTCGCTGCGGACCCATTCGCAGACCTCGGGCTGGTCGCTCACCGCCCAGGACGTGTTCAACAACGTCACCCGCACCTGCGTGGAGGCGATGGCGGCGACCCAGGGCCACACCCAGTCGCTGCACACCAACGCCCTGGACGAGGCCCTCGCCCTGCCCACCGACTTCTCCGCCCGGATCGCCCGCAACACCCAGCTGCTGCTCCAGCAGGAGTCGGGCACCTGCCGGGTGATCGACCCGTGGGGCGGCTCCGCGTACGTCGAGAAGCTGACCCACGACCTCGCCCGCCGGGCCTGGGAGCACATCCAGGAGGTCGAGGCGGCCGGCGGCATGGCCAAGGCCATCGACGCGGGCATCCCCAAGCTGCGCGTCGAGGAGGCCGCCGCCCGCACCCAGGCGCGGATCGACTCCGGCCGCCAGCCGGTGATCGGCGTCAACAAGTACCGGGTGGAGAACGACGAGCAGATCGACGTGCTCAAGGTCGACAACTCCTCGGTGCGGGCACGGCAGATCGAGAAGCTGCGCCGGCTGCGCGAGGAGCGCGACGAGGCCGCGTGCCAGGACGCGCTGCGCGCACTGACGGCGGCCGCCGAGGCCGGTCCGCAGCGCGGCGGCTCGCTGGACGGCAACCTGCTGCACCTGGCCGTCAACGCGGCCCGGGCCAAGGCCACCGTCGGCGAGATCTCCGACGCCCTGGAGAAGGTCTACGGCCGCCACTCCGGCCAGATCCGTACCATCTCGGGTGTGTACCGAGACGAAGCGGGCCCGTCGGCCTCCCTCCAGCGCACCCGCGACCTGGTCGAGCGGTTCGAGCAGGCCGAGGGCCGCCGTCCGCGCATCCTGGTCGCCAAGATGGGCCAGGACGGCCACGACCGCGGCCAGAAGGTGATCGCCACCGCCTTCGCCGACCTCGGCTTCACGGTGGACGTCGGCCCCCTGTTCCAGACCCCGGCCGAGGTCGCCCGCCAGGCCGTCGAGGCCGACGTGCACATCGTCGGCGTGTCCTCGCTGGCCGCCGGACACCTCACGCTGGTGCCCGCGCTGCGCGCCGAACTCGCCGCGGCGGGACGGGAGGACATCACCATCGTGGTCGGCGGGGTGATCCCCCCGCAGGACTTCGACGCCCTGTACGAGGCGGGCGCGGCGGCGGTCTTCCCCCCGGGGACGGTCATCCCCGACGCGGCGTACGACCTGCTCAAGTCCCTGGCGGCCGACCTCGGCCACGAGCTGTGATCGCCTGATCGCATGCCTCCGCGGACGATCGACCTCGACAGCTATGTGACGGGCGTACTCGACGGCTCGCGCGCCTGGATCGCGCGCGCCGTCACCCTCGTCGAGTCCTCCCGGCCCGACCACCGCGCACTCGCGCAGCAACTGCTCCAACGGCTGCTGCCGCACGCGGGCGGCGCGGTCCGGGTGGGCATCACGGGCGTGCCCGGTGTCGGCAAGTCGACCTTCATCGACGCCTTCGGCACCATGCTGACCGGCCAGGGCCACCGGGTCGCGGTCCTCGCCGTCGACCCGACCTCCAGCCGGACGGGCGGCTCCATCCTCGGCGACAAGACCCGGATGGAGCGGCTCGCCGTCGACGCCAATGCCTTCGTCCGGCCGTCCCCGACCTCGGGGACGCTCGGCGGGGTCGCCAAGGCCACCAGGGAGTCCATGGTGGTGATGGAGGCGGCGGGCTACGACGTCGTCCTCATCGAGACGGTCGGCGTCGGCCAGTCCGAGACGGCGGTGGCCGGGATGGTCGACACCTTCCTGCTGCTCAGCCTGGCGCGGACCGGCGACCAGCTCCAGGGCATCAAGAAGGGCGTCCTGGAGCTGGCGGACGTCATCGCCGTCAACAAGGCGGACGGCCCGCACGAGCGCGACGCGAAGGCGGCGGCGCGCGAACTCGCGGGCGCGTTGCGGCTGTTGCAGCCTCCGGATGCGGCCTGGACGCCGCCGGTGCTCACCTGCAGCGGCCTCGACGGCGCGGGCCTCGACGTCCTGTGGGAGCGCTTGCAGCAGCACCGCAAGGTGTTGGACGCGACGGGCGCCCTGGCGGCGAAGCGCCGCGGCCAGCAGGTCGAGTGGACCTGGTCCATAGTCCACGACCAGCTCTACGCCCGCCTCCACGAGAACCCCGAAGTACGGCGCCTGACCCCCGAGTTGGAAGCCCAGGTCCGCGCCGGCACCCTCCCGGCGGGGCTGGCGGCCCAACAGATCCTGGACGCCTTCTTCGCCTGACCCAGGTCTCGCAGACCGAGCGCCATGCCCCACCCCCGCGTGGGGCACGGCGCTTCTCGACTCTCGGGGTACTCGAACCACACCACCTTGCCCGTATCCACCGGGTGCCACCCCCACACATCCGCGAGCGCCTCCACCAGCAGCAGGCCACGCCCGCTCGTGGCCCCCTCCGCGCACTCCCGGCCCGACAGCTCCGCACCCCGGTCAGCCACCTCCACCCGCACCCGCCCGCCGTACCAACGGACGGTGACGACACACCGCTCCCCCGTGTGCACCAGTGCATTCGCGATCACCTCACTCGCGCACAACTCCAGCTCCTGAAGCGCACCATCCGAGAGTGGCACCCCCCACTCCCGCACGATCGCCACCACCAACCGCCGCGCCGCCGGCACGGCGCCGGCCCCCGGCGGTTCCTCCCACTCCAACGGAACCGGAAACCGGGCGTTGCTCAATGGACTAACCAGCATGTGCACATCTCCAAGCCAACTGGGTGCCGCAACTGCCGACG
>NZ_JBHVET010000417.1:0-7394 GCF_042802135.1 Kitasatospora sp. NPDC057512 | reverse complement strand
CGCCGGGCCCGCGTGCGCCGGACCCGCATGCGCCGCGCCCGTGGCGTGGGCACCGGCGGCATGCGCACCTGCGGCGTGGGCACTCGCCGCGTGCACACCCGTGGCATGCGCGGCGGGGGCGTGCACGCCACCCGTGAGCGCCCCGGGGGCGTGCCCGGCGGCCCGCCGCCGGCGGCCGAGCGCGGCCCGGGCGGCATGCTCCTCGGCGGCCTGTCTAGCGGCCAGGTAGGCCTGTACGGCCGCCATGCCGTAGACGGGCTGGATGAGCTGGTGGCCCTTGAAGAAGGGCCTGGCCGGGGCGAACCCGGCGGCGACCACGAGGTCGCGGATCTCTGCTATCTCGGCCTCACTGCGGGCGGTGAAGCGGACCTCCCAGCCCTTCTTGTACGTATGCCCCTTCTCGCCGCTGCGGCGGGCGGGGTCCGGGCGGCGGACGTATCCGGGCAGACGGCCGAGGCGGAGCTGGGCCGCGCGGAGGCCGGCGGTCTCGTCACGTGACATGACGTAAGCCTAGGCAATCCCCGGGGCGGGATTGACGCCTTGGGGGTCCCTCGCCGTATGCCTTTGATCACTCTGGGTCAGGCGACCAGGTCGGCGATCGTTTTCGATCACATATGACAACCTGATGAGCGTCAATTACTCCAAATGAGTGAGGGTATGAGGACTTTAGTGCGGGCTGATCCCGGTTTCGCGACGGTTGAGTAACAGTGCGTCAGGGTCTCGGTCGCGGGTCCGGACGGTTGGGGATGGTGTCGGCATGAGCTACCGGATTCCGTCGCCGCCGCCGTCCCTGGAGGAGCTGGCGAAGCGTCAACAGAACGTCGTCACCGCGAGCCAGTTGCGCGCCCGAGGCGTGCCGGCCCGGATCATCACCGAGCACTGCCGCCGGGGCGGCCCCTGGCAGCGGGTGCTGCCCCGGGTCTACCTGTTGCAGTCCGCCGAGCCCACCCCGGAGCAGCGGATGTGGGCCGCGCTGCTGTACGCCGCGCAGAACGGCCGGGAGGAGGGCCGCCGGGAGGGTGCGGTGATCACCGGGACGGCCGCGCTGGCGCTGTACGGCTTCACGGTTGTGCCCCGGTTGCCCGCGGTGACCGGGGTGGATGTCCTGGTGCCCCGGCAGCGCCGGCTGAAGGACGTCGGCGAGGTGCGGATCCGGCGCACCGAACGGGAGTTGGTGGCCCGCTCGGTGCACGGCCTGGCCTGTGCCCCGGTGGCCCGGGCGGTCGCCGACGCGCTGGTCGAGTGGACGGCGGAGCCGGGTGGCGCGGCGCCGGTGCGCGAGGTGCTGCGGGAGGCCGTCGCCCTGCCCGGGAACCGCTGCACGGTACGGGAGTTGGTGTCCGAGCTGGCCGACTCGGGGCTGACCGGCGAACCGCGGGTGCGGGCCGCGCTGGACGAACTGCTGGCGGCCGAACGGGACTTGGCGCTGGAGCGGATCGGCCGCCTGGCGGAGGAGTGGCTGCTGCCCGCCCCGCTGAACGCCCCCGAGCTGCGGATGCGCGGCGGCACGTACATCGCCGTCCCGGACCTCTACTGGCCGGAGCGGGGCGTCGCGGTGGAGGTGGACTCGGAGCTGCGCAGCGTGAGCGAGGGCGAGGCCGCCTGGGTGCGCGGCGGCCAGCACCGGATGGAGTACCTGGGCATCCGGGTGGTGTACGTCTGCGGGGCCGCGCTGGCCGCCGACCCGGACGCGGTCGGCGGCGAACTGCGCGAGGCGTACCGGGCCGGCGGGACGGACGTGGTGGAGCTGCTGGTGGTCTGAGCGGACCGCGCCGACCGGACCGCGCCGGCCGACTGGACCGCGCCGACCGACCGGAGCACGCCGGCCGACCGGACCGTGCGGCCGGACCCACGGCCCGCCCGCACGACACGCCCTCCGGAGCCGTTACGAACGGACCACCGGTGCGCCGACCAGTTCGACCCCGGCCGCCCGCAGCTCCGTCAGTGCGGCGGCGGTGGTCTCCGGGCTCACCCCGGCGGTGAGGTCCAGCAGCACGCGGGTGGTGAAGCCCGCCCGGGCGGCGTCCAGCGCGGTCGCCCGGACGCAGTGGTCGGTGGCGATGCCGACCACGTCGACCTCGTCGACCTGCCGCTCGCGCAGCCACTCCACCGGACCGCGGTTGTTCTCGTCCAGCCCCTCGAAGCCGCTGTACGCCGCCGAGTGGGCGCCCTTGTCGAAGACCGCCTCGACCGCGCCGGAGATGACGGCGGGCGCGAAGTTGGGGTGGAAGCCCACGCCCTCGGTGCCGGCGACGCAGTGCGGCGGCCAGCTGTCGACGTAGTCCGGCTCGGCGGAGAAGTGGTCGCCCGGGTCGATGTGGTGGTCGCGGGTGGCGAGGATGTGCTGGTAGCCGGGGGAGGCCTCGGCGATCAGGTCGGTGATGGCGGCGGCCACCTCGGCGCCGCCGGCGACGGCCAGGCTGCCGCCCTCGCAGAAGTCGTTCTGCACGTCGACGACGATCAGTGCCCGGTGCATGGCTCGCATCCTCGGATCTCGGGGGCCCGCGGGAGGCGGCGCCCCGGTGGGGGAGCCCTCGGGAGTACGCGGCCCGGCCGTGCCGGGCGCGGGGGGTACTCGGGGAGCTCCGGGGGAACTCGGGGAACTCTACGGCTGACTCTAGGGAGTGGCACCCGGGGGCGGAAGCCCCGGGGCCCGTCCGGGAAATCCCGTCCGCGCGGGCGGGATCCCCGGGGCCGGTCCGGTGGTCCGGCCCCGGGTTCCGGTCAGCGGCCGGGCCCGGCGGGGAGGACCAGTTCGGTCGGCAGCACCGGGTCGCCCTTGGACAGCTGGGTGGCCGACAGCGGCAGCGCGGCGCGGGCGCGCACGTGCCGGTCGCGGGCGGCGCTCAGCGGCTCCCGGCCGACGGTCTCGCCGCCCAGGACCAGCGGCACCTGCGTCAGGTGCGGGCGCAGGTAGTCCGGGACGGGGCCGGTGCCGACCACCTCGGCCTCGGCCACGCCGTCGGCGTCGGGCCGGCGGGCCGCCCACTTGCGGCCGCCGATGCTGGTCTTGCCGCCGGCCGCGCGCTTGGCGACCGGTACCAGCGGCCCGCCGTCGGTCTCGGCCCGGGCGACCAGCTTGTAGACCATCGCGCAGGTCGGGTGCCCGCTGCCGGTGACCAGGCTGGTGCCGACGCCGTAGCCGTCGACCGGGGCGGCGGCCAGGGCGGCGATCGCGTACTCGTCCAGGTCCGAGGTGACGATGATCCTGGTCCGGTCGGCGCCGAGGTCGTCCAGCTGGCGGCGGACCCGGTGGGCCAGCAGGGTGAGGTCGCCGGAGTCGATCCGGACGGCGCCCAGGTCGGGGCCGGCCACCTCGACCGCGGTGCGCACGGCCTCGCGCAGGTCGAAGGTGTCGACCAGCAGCGTGGTGCCCTTGCCCATGGAGGCGATCTGCGCCTTGAAGGCGTCCCGCTCGCTGTCGTGCACCAGGGTGAAGGCGTGGGCGGCGGTGCCGGTGGTCGGGATGCCGTGGGTGAAGCCGGCCTCCAGGTCGGAGGTGGCGGCGAAGCCGGCCACGTAGGCGGCCCGGGCGGCGGAGACGGCGGCGTGCTCGTGGGCCCGGCGGGCGCCCATCTCGATCACCGGGCGGCCGCCGGCGGCGGCGGTCATCCGGGAGGCGGCGGCCGCGATGGCCGAGTCGTGGTTGAGGATCGAGAGGATCACCGTCTCCAGGATCACGGCCTCGGCGAAGGTGCCCTCGACGGTGAGCAGGGGGGAGCCGGGGAAGTAGACCTCGCCCTCGGGGTAGCCGTGGATGTCGCCGCGGAAGCGGTAGTCGGCGAGGAAGCGCAGGGTGGACTCGTCGACCACGTCCTGGTCGGCCAGCCAGTCCAGCTGGGGGGTGGTGAAGCGGAAGTTCTCGACGGCGTCCAGCACCCGGCCGGTACCGGCCATGACGCCGTAGCGGCGGCCGCTCGGCAGGCGGCGGGTGAACACCTCGAAGACGGAGCTGCGGTGCGCGGCCCCGCTGCGCAGGGCGGCCTGCAGCATGGTGAGCTCGTAGCGGTCGGTGAGCAGGGCGGTCGAAGCGGCCGCTCGCACGGAAGTGGCGTCCATACGGATGATGCTACTACCACTTAGCGTCAGAGTGACGATTTCTCGTCGAGCGCGCCGGGTCGGAATCGCCCGGGTGTCCCCCGGATGGCAGCATGGGGCATGAGGGGTTACGGACGACTGTGCAGCGAGGAGGACCGGGGTGAGCGTCGCGCCCGTGGAGATCGAGCGCCCGGAGGTCGAGGGGGTGCCGGTGACCGAGCCGGACACGCCCTGGGTGACCATCGTGCACAACGACCCGGTCAATCTGATGAGCTACGTCCAGTACGTCTTCCAGGCCTACTTCGGCTACCCGAAGGACAAGGCCCGGAAGCTGATGATGGACGTCCACACCAAGGGCCGGGCGGTGGTCTCCAGCGGTTCCCGCGAGGAGATGGAGCGCGACGTCCAGGCGATGCACGGCTACGGCCTCTGGGCGACGCTGCAGCACGACTGACGCCGGGCCGACTGACGCCGGGCCGACCGATGCCGGGCCGACCGGCGCCGGCCGTACGACCGAAGACGACGAAGACGGGCTGACCGATACAGATGGCTGGGTTGTTCGAGAGCACCGGCAGTGGTGGCGCGGCGATCGCGCTGGACGAGTGGGAGGCCTCCATCCTGCGCTCGCTGGAAGTGCAGGTGCTGGAGCTGATCGGCCCCGGCCCGGGCGGCGAGGGCGGCGACCCGCTGGCCGCGCTGTTCGCCGAGGGGCCGACCGAGGCGCCCGCCGACCCGGTGCTGGCCCGGTTCTTCCCGGACGCCTACAGCGACCCGGAGGAGCCGGCGGACGAGGAGGCCGCGGCCGCGTCGGGGGAGTTCCGCCGCTTCACCGAGCTGGACCTGCGGGCCCGCAAGCGGGACGACGCGCTGTTCGTCGTCCGGGCGCTGGACGGGCTGGGTGGTGGCGGGGTGCTCAAGCTGGCCGCGCCCGACTGCCTGCGCTGGCTGGGCGCGCTGAACGACCTGCGGCTGGCCGTCGGCGTCCGACTGGAGGTCACCGAGGACGACGAGGACGGCCTCTACGAGCTGCCCGACGACGACGAGCGCAAGCCGCTGGTGATGGCGTACCTGTGGCTGGGCGCCCTGCAGGAGTCGCTGCTGGAGGCGATGGCGGACTGACCTGCGCGGACTGCTCCGCACGGACCGCTCTGCGGGTCGATCCTGCCCGATTCCGGGCAAGCCCCGGCCGTTTTGTCCAGAATATGGACGATCAGCTGGGGCATTTCCTATGAAAATCGGGCAAATCATACCAGGCTATGCTCAAATAACGCTCAGATGGACGCCGCTATCCGAACCCTGCGTGGTACGACTTCTCCACCCCCGAGACCGACCAGGACGGTGCACAGTGGCCGAGAAGTTGTACGACGAAAGGGTCGATACCCCACCGGACGCGGAAGGCTATGAGCGCGGGCTCGGCAGTCGCCAGATCCAGATGATCGCGATCGGCGGCGCGATCGGCACCGGCCTGTTCCTCGGCGCGGGCACCGCGATCTCCCGCTCCGGTCCGAGCCTGATCCTCTCCTACGCCGTCGCCGGCCTGGTGATCTTCGTGATCATGCGGGCGCTCGGCGAACTGCTCACCTACCGCCCGGTCTCCGGCAGCTTCGCCGAGTACGCCCGGGAGTTCCTCGGCCCCTTCGCCGGCTACGTGACCGGCTGGACGTACTGGCTGTTCTGGGTCGTCACCGGCATGGCGGAGACCACCGCCGCCGCCGTCTACGTGCGGTTCTGGGCACCCGGCATACCACAGTGGGCCAGTGCGCTGACCTTCCTGGTCCTGCTCTACGCGGCCAACCTGATCTCGGTGAAGCTGTTCGGCGAGATCGAGTTCTGGTTCTCCATGGTCAAGGTCACCGCCATCATCGGCATGATCCTGATCGGCGTCGGTGTGCTGACCCTCGGCTTCAGCAAGGCCGGTGACACCGCGTCACTCGGCCACCTGTGGCAGGACGGCGGCTTCTTCCCGGAGGGCATCGGCTCCACCGTGATGACCCTTCAGATCGTCATGTTCGCCTACCTGGGCGTCGAACTCGTCGGCGTCACCGCGGGCGAGAGCGAGAACCCCGAGAAGACCCTGCCGCGGGCCATCAACACCCTGCCGTGGCGGATCATGCTGTTCTACATCGGCGCCCTGGTGGTCATCCTCTCGCTCGTGCCGTGGACCGAATTCCGGCCAGGCGTCAGCCCGTTCGTCGCCGCCTTCGGCAAGATCGGCATCCCGGCGGCGGCCGGCATCATCAACTTCGTGGTGCTCACCGCCGCGCTCTCCTCCTGCAACTCCGGGATGTACTCCACCGGCCGCATGCTGCGCGACCTCGCGCTGCGCGGGCAGGCCCCGGGACGGCTCACCAAGCTCAACTCCCGCCGCACCCCGGCCTTCGCGATCACCGTCTCCTGTCTGCTGATGGGCATCGGCGTGGTGCTCAACGGCGTCGTCCCGGCGCGGGCGTTCGAGTACATCACCTCGGTCGCCACGGTCTGCGGCCTGTGGACCTGGGCGATGATCCTGATCTCCCAGATCCGCTACCGCCGGGCCTGGCGGGCGGGCCACCTGCCGCCGCCCACCTTCAAGGCGCCCGGCGGCACCTGGGTCAGCGGGGCCGCGCTCGCCTTCCTCGCCGTGGTCGTGGTGCTGATCGCACTCGACCGGGACAACCGGATCTCACTGTTCGTCTTCCCGGTCTGGGCGCTGCTGCTGGTCGGCGGCTACCAGGTGCTCAAGCGCCGCGACCCGCAGGCCGTCCTCGGCGCCGCCCCGGACGGGGCACCCGCCCCCGCCGGGAAGGCCCTCGACGGGAACGCCCTCGACGGGAACGTGGACGCCCGCTGACCGCGCCTCGGACACCCGGCGGACGGCCGCCGGGGCGTGGCTATCCTGACCGCATGCTGACCATCACCCGAGAACTCCGCGACCGGATCGTGGCCCACGCCCGCGCCGACCACCCGGACGAGGCCTGCGGCGTGGTCGCCGGACCGGCCGGCAGCGGCCGGCCCGAGCGGTTCGTCCCGATGCTCAACGCGGCCCGCTCGCCCACCTTCTACGAGTTCGACTCGGGCGACCTGCTCAAGCTCTACCGCGAGATGGACGACCGGGACGAGGAGCCGGTGATCGTCTACCACTCGCACACCGCCACCGAGGCCTACCCCTCGCGCACCGACGTGAGCTACGCCTCCGAGCCGTTCGCCCACTACGTCCTGGTCTCCACCGCCGAGGGCGACGGCGAGGAGGACCCCTACCAGTTCCGCTCGTTCCGCATCGTGGACGGCGAGATCACAGAGGAAGACGTGCAGGTCGTCGAGGCCTACCCGGTGTGACCGGTGCCGACGCAGACCCGGCCCGCCGACCCCTCCGAAGG
>NZ_JBHVET010000416.1:0-7447 GCF_042802135.1 Kitasatospora sp. NPDC057512 | reverse complement strand
GAACACCAGCACCGACAGCATCCCGGCGCCGACCAGCGCCGCCGCGGTCGAGGACGGCAGGTGACCGGCGTCCACCTCGATGGTGGTGATCACCACGACCAGCGGCAGCGCCGTCGCCCCGTACAGCGCGAGCGCCGCGCGGTCGCGCGGTCCGAGCCCGGCCGGGGCGAGCAGCGCGGCGGGCAGCCCGCGCACGGCCAGGAAGAGCAGCAGGAACACCGGGACCAGCAGCAGCGTGCCCGGGTCGTCCAGCAGGGCGTCCAGGTCGAAGTTCATCCCGCTGACCACGAAGAACACCGGTACCAGGAAGCCGAAGCCGATGCTCTCCAGCTTGGCCTCGATCACCTCCTCCTCGGCCTGCCGGACGCCGGCCAGCAGCAGCCGGGAGACGATCCCGGCGACGAAGGCCCCGAGCAGCATGTCGAGGTCCAGCCAGAGCGCGGCGGCGACCATGGCGGCCAGCACCAGGATCACCGCGCGGATCGCGAACTGTCCGGAGGTGCGCAGGGTCCGTTCGATCAGCCGGGTGGCCCAGGCCGGGCGGGGCCGGCGCGCGCCGAACACGGCGAGGGCGGTGATCACCGCGAAGGCCCCGAGGATGACCGCCGTGCGGGCCGGGGAGTTGCCGCTGAGCAGGGCGGCGATCGCGATGATCGGCCCGAACTCGCCGACCGCCCCGGTGGCCATCACCAGGGAGCCGAAGGGCGTGGGCAGTTCACCGGCGTCGCGGAGGATCGGCAGGATGGTGCCGAGCGCCGTGGTGGTGAGCACCAGCCCGGCGAAGGCGCCGTCCAGCGGGTCCCGGTTGACCAGCGCGCCCACGCCGAGTCCGACGGCCACCGAGACCAGCCACGCGGTGCCCGCCCGTTTCAGCGGGCCGCCGCGCAGCCTGGCGAAGTCGATCTCGTAGCCGGCCAGGAACATCAGCATGGCCAGGCCGAACTGGGAGAGCGCGTCGACCAGGCCGTCGACGTGCGCCCAGCCCAGGACGTCCGGGCCGATCAGGACGCCGAGCACGATCTCGAACACGACGGTCGGGACGGCGATCCACCGCAGCAGCCGGTCGGCGAGCAGTGGGGCGGCCACGGCTGCGGCGGGGATCAGGATCAGGGTCAGCGGCTGGGCGGCGGCGCTCACCGCGCAACCGGCCGAACGGTTGAGATCATCCGATGAACGGTCAGAGCAGGCACCCCGGCATCCTGGCACGCCGTCGGTCTGTCACCCCGGCAGACCGCTGGTGTGTCCCGGTACCCCGATGCGCTCCGGCGGTGGCGACGGCCGCCCCTGCCGCCCCTGCCGCCCCGTCGCTCAGGCCACCCCGACGACCACTCCCGCCGCCGTCAGGCCGCCGCCTCCGTCTCCCGGGCGTCGGCCGGGACGCCGAGGTCGCCCAGGACCGCCTGCGCCGCCCGCCGGCCGGAGACCAGCGCGCCCTGCACGGTGCTGGTGTCCCGGTGGTCCCCGGCGACGTACAGCCCGGCCAGCAGCCGCACCGGGCGGCGGGGGTTGTGCGGGGGCGGCATCGCGGGCAGCGCGTCCGGGACGTGCCGTACGCCGAGGAACTGCCAGCCCGAGGTCGGGACGCCGTACAGCTCGGTCAGCCGGGCCCGGACGGCCGGCTCCAGCCCGGCCGGGCCGCCCACGTCGAAGGCGCGCCGCCCGAGCACGGTGGTGGCGATCAGGGCCTGGCCGGCCGGGGCGTAGGACGGGTGCAGCTCGCTGAGCACCAGCGAGTGCGAGACCAGTGGCGGGTGCCCGTTCGGCCGGTCGCCGTCGAGCAGCAGGACGGCCTCGCCCAGCGGGGCGGTGTCGGCCGCGTGGTAGAAGGTCGTGACGGGGTGGAAGTCCGGCAGCCGCAGCCCGGGCAGCAGTCCGGCGGCGGAGCGGGCGTCGGTGGCGACGATGACGGCCTGGGCGCCGATCCGCCCGTGCGCGAGGGTCTCGACGCCGTCCGCGGCGATCGAGGTGACCTGCACCCCGGTGCGGACGGTTCCGGCGGGCAGGGCGGCGGCCAGCTGGGCCGGTACCGCCGCGATCCCGCCGGCGGGCAGACAGAGCCGCCCGCGCGCGTACGAGCGCAGCACCAGGTCGGCGATCCGGCTGCTGGTGCCGAGGGCCGGATCGGAGAGCAGCGCGCTGAGCAGCGGGCGCAGGAAGCCGTCCACGGTGCGCTGGGCGAGGCCGTGGCCGGCCAGCGCGCGGGCGGCGGTGGTCTCCGGCCGGGCCTGGAGCCGGCCGACCGGGGTGCCGGCGAGCCGGCCGAGCCGGCCGGCCAGCCGGGCCTTGTCCAGCGGGCTGCCGAGCGGGGCCCGGGCGGCGGCCTGCCGGGCGACGGCGAGCTGGGGGTCCCCGGCGCGGTACCGGCGGCCGGCGCTGTGCACCAGCACGCCGGGCGCGAGCGGGCGCAGGTCGAGGCGGTCGAGGTCGAGCGTGCGGCGCAGCTCGGGGAAGGCGGTGTTCAGCAGGTGACTGCCGTCGTCGAGCCGGAATCCGTCCTGCTCGCGGGTGGCCATCCGGCCGCCGATCCGGTCGGTGGTCTCCAGGACCTGGACGTCGAGGCCGTGGCCGGTGAGCGCGCGGGCGGCGGCCAGGCCCGCGAGTCCGGCGCCGACCACGACGACGTCCGGGTCGGACGGCCGGCGGGCGCGGCGGGTGAAGTCGTACGTGGGCACTGGGGTGCTCCCTCCCTGGTCCCGGGGCTCCGGCCGACGCAGGCAGCGGGGTGCCGGGACACGGTCCGTGGAGGGTGATGCCCAGTCAGTACGAGCATCAGACAAGCGCATCGGACCGGATCCGAGGGCCGGGGAGGGTTGTGCGGCACCGGGCGGGGGCGCGGTCACGGACAGTGCGCCGTGGTGGCCGGGTTCGGGGGTCGGCGGGCGCGTACGGTCACCGGGGGCGTGCGACGCGCCCACCATGTGCTCCCGTGCGCCCCCTCCTCGGGCCCCCTCGGGCCCGGCTCGGCATATGCCGCTGGCCAGGGTGGATGCCGCAGCCGGAGTACGCACGGCTCCGCACGCCCCGCGCGCACGCCCACGCGTCGCATCCCCGAGCGCACGCCCACCGGTCACACCGCCGCCCGCGCGCCGACCCGTCACATCGCCGCGAGCACCGCCGAGTACACGTCCGGGTGGGTGAAGCGGAAGCCCGCGTCCAGCAGCCGCCGCGGCACCACCCGGTGGCTGCCGACCACCTCGACCGCCAGCTCGCCCAGCACCGCCTTGAGCACCGCCTCCGGCACCGGGAACGGCGTCGGCCGCCGCAGCGCCCGCCCGAGCGCGGCGGTCAGCTCGGCGTTGGTCGCCGGGTTCGGCGCGGTGAGGTTGAAGGCGCCGGAGAGGTCGTCGTGGTCGATCAGGAACCGCAGCGCGGCCACCTCGTCGTGCAGCGAGATGAAGCTCCAGTACTGCCGCCCGTTGCCGAGCCGCCCGCCGAGCCCCAGCCGGAACAGCGGGAAGAGCCGCCCGCCCGCCCCGCCGGCCGCGGACAGCACCATCCCGGTGCGGGGGTGGACGACCCGGATCCCGGCCCGTTCGGCCGGCCTGGCGGCGTCCTCCCACTCGCGGCAGACCTCGGCCAGGAAGTCGTCCCCGGCGGGGGAGTCCTCGTCGATCACCCGGTCGCCGGTCTGCCCGTACCAGCCGACCGCGGAGGCGCTCACCAGGACCTGCGGCGGCTCCTTGAGCGCGGCCAGCGCGACGGCCAGCGTCTCGGTGCCGTACACCCGGCTCTCCCGGATCTCCCGCTTGTAGGAGTCCGTCCAGCGGTGGTCGCCGACCCCGGCGCCGGCCAGGTGCACCACGGCCTGGACCCCGGCCAGCCCGTCCCGCTCGACCTCGCCGAGCAGCGGGTTCCAGCCGATCGCCGTGCTGCCGTCCGGCCGGGGGCCGGTCTTCGAGCGGTGCCGGACCAGCCGGACCACCTCGTGGCCGTCCGCCAGCAGGGAGCGGACGAGCGCCGAACCGATCAAACCCGTGGAACCCGTGACAGCGATGCGCATGCGCCCATCCTCGCAGCTCCCGCACGCTCCCGCGGTGTTCCCGACCGCCCGTCACCTTCGCATGCGTCCCGTTAGCATGGCGCGCATGCCTGACGACGATCTGATCATCCGTACGGCGCGGAGCGAGGACGAGCGGGAACTCGCCGTCCTCAACCACGCCGCCTGGTCCGTCCTGTCCGACGTCTCCCCGCGACCGCCCGTCGAGGACCCGGTCTTCGACGAGCGGCACCCCGCCGAGCAGTACCTGCTGGCCGTGCTGGACGGCCGGATCGTCGGCTACATCCGTCAGGTCCCGGCCACCCCGCTGGCGAGCAACCGGCACGTCCGGCAGATCCAGGGCCTGGCGGTCGACGACACCGTCCGCGGCCGGGGCATCGGCCGTCGGCTGGTCGAGGCGGCCTGCGAGGCGGCCCAGGCCGAGGGTGCCCGCAAGCTGACCCTGCGGGTGCTCGGCTGGAACGCCCCGGCCCGTCGGCTCTACGAGAGCTGCGGCTTCGTCGTCGAGGGCTCGCTGGCCGAGGAGTTCCTGATCGACGGCCGGTACGTGGACGACGTCTGGATGGCCCGCCGCCTGGCCGACTGAGCCCCGGAGGGCACCCCGCCGGGCCCGCCCCGGCCCGCGTCGATCGTCCGAACAGGCTTGCCGCAAGCGGACGTTCGACGTTCCGGGCCGGTGCCGAGTCGTGACGGTTCCGCGCTGTCTGGACCGCCGCCGCGCCGGGTACCGTACGCCCGTGAGCAACTCGACGCCTCCCGGGTGGTACCCGGTCCCGGGTGCGGACGGCACCCCCGGTCACGAGCGCTGGTGGGACGGCAACGCCTGGAGCAGCGAGGTCCGACCGCTCCAGGACGGCGTCGCGGGCGGGCTCGCCGACGCCCCCACCCAGACCCGGCCGCCGTCCGACCAGCCGCCCGGCCACGGCCACCCCGGCGGCCCGGCCCCGGCCTACGGCTACCCGGGCCAGGACGCCCACCAGGCCCCGGCCTACGGCTACCCGGGCCAGGACGCCCACCAGCTCCCGCCCTACGGCTACCCGGGCCAGGACGCCTACCAGGCCCAGGGCCAAGGCCAGGCCCAGGGCGGCTACCCGGGCCAGGGCCCCGGCTACGGCTACCCGGGCCCGGGTTACCCACCGTCGCCCCCGACGGCCAGGGCCAGGCCGCAGACCGGCCTGATCATCGGCATCGCGGTCGCCGTGCTGGCCGTGGGCGGGATCGTCGCCGGGATCGCGTTCAGCGGCGGCGGCGACCGGAGGGCGGACCCGACCCCGGACCCCACGGTCACCGTGACCCAGAGCGGCAGCCCCACGTCGAGCCCCAGCCCCACCGTGCCCACGCCCACCCCCAAGCCCAAGCCCCTGCCGGTGGTCAAGAGCACCGTCCCCGACCCGCAGCACGCGATCACCGTGCCGGTCTTCGACGGCTGGGACGTGTCCACCAACCCGCCGCACTCGACGGTCTACCTGGGCACCGGCCGCTACAGCTGCCCGGACGGCAGCTCCTGCATCCGCGGCCAGTTCTCGGTCGAGAAGGACACCGTCCAGGGCACCACGCCCAAGGCGGCCGCCGACGCCCAGATCCCGGTCTACGCCGGGCAGATCTTCTCCGGCGTCAGCTCGCACACCGACGCCGGATCCGGGTACGTCAGGGTGGCCGGGGTGCTCGGCTACGCCACCCGCTGGCACATCCGCACCACGGACGGCACCCAGGGCTACGTCCTGCTGGCCGCCCTCCCGGCCAAGGGCGGCGGCTACGTGGTCATGGAGGGCGGCGTGGACGACAGCCCGGCGGCGCCGGACTTCTCGGCACTGGACCAGATCCTCAACGGCATCCAGCAGGACAGCTCCTCCGGCAGCAGCACCTGACGAAACCGCGAAGGCCGGTCCGCCGGCCCGTCCGGTGCGCCCTAATCCCCGTACCGTTCCCAGAGCTTGGGGTAGCGCTTGGCCATGACGTCCGGGTCGTCGAAGTCCAGCACCGGCCCGGACGGCTGCTCGGCCTGCCGCCCGCCCACCTCGGGCAGCGGCAGCCCGGTCAGCCGCTCGTACGCCTCGTCGGCGGCGTAGCCGAGGTCCTCGGCGTCGCCGTCCTCCTCCTCGTCGAACTCCGGCAGCAGGTCCGCCAGGTCGTCCGGTTCGGCCAGTCCGCCCTCGAAGACCTCGCGGCCCTGGCCGATCAGCCAGAAGCGGAAGTAGTCGAAGGAGTCGTCGGAGGCGCCGTCGAGCAGCAGGTAGGCCGCGCCCCACAGGTCGGTGCGGTACGCGCGCCGGAACCGCGCCTGGAACAGCCGGGCGAAGTCGATCACGTCGTCCGGGGTCAGCTGGAGGAGTCGTTCCACCAGGAGGTCGGCCTGCTCGTCGGGGTCGCCGTCGGCGGCGTCCCGGGTGTCGTCGATGATCTGCCAGAAGTCCGTCTCGTCCATCACCGCTCAAGCATCCCCGTTCGGCCGCCTCCGCGCATGCCACGACTCGGCGCGGACCCGCGACCCGGTGCGTCCGGCCGGCCCGCGACGGGGGCCGGGAACGGCGGAACCCCGCGCCGTCCGGGGACGACGCGGGGTTCCGTACGCGGGTTTCCGCGGGGACCTGGTGGGGTCAGAGGCCGAGCTCGACCTCGAACTCGCCGGCCTCCAGGATCTCCTTGACCGCGACCAGGTAGCGGGCGGCGTCGGCGCCGTCCACCAGGCGGTGGTCGTAGGAGAGCGACAGGTAGGTCATGTCGCGGATGCCGATGGCGGTGCCGCCGTCGGCCTCGATGACGACCGGGCGCTTGACGGTGGCGCCGATGCCCAGGATGGCGACCTGGTTCGGCGGCACGATCACGGTGTCGAACAGCGCACCGCGCGAGCCGGTGTTGCTGATGGTGAAGGTGGCGCCGGACAGCTCGTCCGGGGTGATCTTGCTGTCGCGGACCTTGCTGGCCAGCTCGGCGGTCTTCTTCGAGATGCCGGCGATGTTGAGGTCGCCCGCGCCCTTGATGACCGGGGTCATCAGGCCCTTCTCGGAGTCCACCGCGATACCGATGTTCTCGGTGTCGAAGTAGGTGACCGTGCCCTCGGCGTCGTTGATCCGGGCGTTGACGACCGCGTGGACCTTCAGCGCCTGGGCGGCGGCCTTGACGAAGAACGGCATCGGGGAGAGCTTGACGCCCTCGCGGGCCAGGAAGCCCTCCTTGGCCTTGGCGCGCAGCGACATGATCTTGGTGACGTCCACCTCGACCACGCTGGTCAGCTGGGCCTGCTCGTGCAGCGCCTTCAGCATGTTGTCGCCGATGACCTTGCGCATGCGGGTCATCTTGACGGTCTGGCCGCGCAGGGCGGACGGCGCGGCGGCGGCCTTCGGCGCGGCGACCGGGGCCGGGGCGGCAACGGGAGCCGGGGCAGCGACCGGAGCGGCCGGAGCGACGGGGGCCGGGGCAGCGACCGGAGCCGGAGCGGCAACGGGAGCC
>NZ_JBHVET010000415.1:0-7463 GCF_042802135.1 Kitasatospora sp. NPDC057512 | reverse complement strand
GCGCTGCAGCAGGGCACCGACTCCGGCCGGGCCGCCGTGGCCCGGGCCGAGCGCGAGGAGGCCGCCGGTGCCGCACCCGGCCGGGCCGCCCGCGGAAACAGCGACAGCACCACCGGCACCACCGGCACGACCGGCACCACCGGCACGATCCCCGCCACCCCCGGCGGCACCACCCCCGGCGACACCACCGCCGACCGCGACCCCGGTGACCCGAGCACCGGTCCGACCTCAGAAGGAGCCGAGCAGTGAGCAGCACGCCCAGCCCGACCGCCACCGACGAGATCTCGTGGGTGCTGACCCCGCTGCTGGAGCTCCCGGGGGTGCTGCACGCCGTCATCGCCACCGGCGACGGCCTGGTCGAGGGCGCCTCGGACGGCCTGGAGCGCGCCTCGGCCGAGCGGGTCGCCGCGATGACCGCCACCGTGCACGCCGCCGCCCGGGCCTTCACCGCCGCGTTCACCGACGTCGAGCGGCCCCGGCTGGCCCAGACCGTGGTGGAGTCCGACCTCGGCTACGCCGTCGTGGTGCCCGCCGGGGAGAACACCTCGCTCGCCGTCTTCACCTCGCCGGACGCCCAACTCGGCAACGTCGCCTACCAGATGCAGTTGCAGGTCGCCGCCCTCGGTCGCGCGCTCGCGAGCCCGACCCGGCGGCCGGACGACGACGTCCGGTCATGACCGCCGCTCCCCGCAGGCGGATGGTGCCCGCCTACCTGGCCACCGGCGGCCGCAGCCGACCCGGCACCAAGGGCTTCGAGCGGCTGACCGTGCTGTTCGCCGACCGCGCCGACCCGCCGGAGGCGCTCGACCCCGAACACCGCCGGCTCTGGGAACTGCTGCGCCCCGGCGCGCTGACCGTGGTGGAGGCCGCCGCGCACCTGAGCCTGCCGGTCAGCGCCACCGTCTTCCTCGCGGCCGACCTGGTCGAGGCGGGCTGCCTGCACGCCCGCGCGCCGATCCCGCGCGCCCAGCAGACCGACCGCTCCATCGTCGAGAGGCTCCTCGTTGGACTCCGTGCGCTCCGGTGACCCGGCCGCCCGGCCGGAACCGGAAGACCAGAGCCGGGTGGGCTACCTGCCCGACCAGGACCAGACGCTGATGAAGCTGGTGGTGGCCGGCCCGTTCGGGGTCGGCAAGACCACCCTCATCCGCACCCTCTCCGAGATCGCCACCCTGCACACCGAGGAGGCGATGACCGAGACCGGCCGCCCGGTGGACGACCTGGCCGGCGTGCCCGGGAAGTCCACCACCACCGTCGCCGTCGACTTCGGCCGGCTCACCCTGCCCGGCAACGTGGTGCTCTACATGTTCGGCACCCCCGGCCAGCGCCGGTTCTTCCCGCTCTGGCGGGACATCGCCCGCGGCGCGGTGGGCGCCCTGGTGCTCGCCGACACCCGCCGGCTGGCCGACTCCTTCGAGATCATGGACATGGTCGAGGAGCAGGGCCTGCCGTACGCCGTCGCCGTCAACCGCTTCCCGGACGCGCCGGACCACCCGGTCGAGGTGCTGCGCACCCACCTGGACCTGCACGCCGCCACCCCGCTGCTGCTCTGCGACGCGCGCGAGCGCGACAGCAGCCTGGACGCGCTGATCGCGCTGGCCGAGCACGTCCTGGACGCCCTGCCCGCCGCCCCCGCCACCCCGGACCCCGCTGGCCCGGGCCCCGTCACCTCGGACCCCGCCACCCCGGAGCAGCCGTGACCGTCGAGTCCCGCCCGACCCCGATCCACGGCCCGGTCTTCGCCGCCGACCCCCAGCTGGTCTACGAGCGGCTGCGGCGGCACGGCGCGGTCGCCCCGGTGGAGATCGCGCCCGGCGTCGAGGCCCTGCTGGTCACCGACTACCAGGCCGCGCTGGACCTGCTGCGCGACACCGACACCTTCTCCAAGGACTCCCGGGCCTGGCAGCGGACCGTCCCGCCGGACTCCCCGCTGCTGCCGGTGCTCGGCTACCGCCCGACCGCGCTGTTCAGCGACGGCGAGACCCACGCGCGCTACCGGGCGGTGATCACCGACGCCCTCGCGCTGTTCGAACCGCACCGGCTCCAGCGCCAGGTCGCCGAGACCGCGCACCGGCTGATCGACCGCTTCGCCGCCGTCGGGCACGCCGACCTGATCGCCGAGTACGCCCGCCGGCTGCCCGCCTTCGCGCTCACCACCTGGTTCGGCGTGCCGCCGGAGCAGCGCGAGGAGGTGGTGGACGCGATCACCGGGCTGATCGAGTCCACCGCGCGGGCCGGCGCCTCGTACGGGAAGCTCCTGGCGGTGGTCACCGCGATGGTCGCCGAGCGCCGCGAGCGCCCCCGGCACGACCTCACCTCGATGTACGTCACCCACCCGGTCGGGCTGGACGACGACGAGGTGATCCGGCAGATCACCCTGACCCTGATCGCCGGGCACGAGCCGACCACCAACCTGATCGGCAACGCCCTGCTGCGCCTGCTCACCGACGCCCGCTACGCCGGCTCGCTGTTCGGCGGCGCGATGACCGCCCACCAGGCGATCGACGAGGTGCTCTGGCACGAGCCGCCGATGGCCAACCTCTCGGCCCACTACCCGCGGTACGACATCACCTTCCACGGCCGCGAGATCAAGGCGGGCACGCTGGTGCTGGTCTCGTACGCGGCCGCCAACTCCCAGGCCGCGCCGCCCACCGACGACGGCGGGCTGCGCAGCGGGGAGAGCGCCCACCTGGCCTGGGCGGCCGGCCCGCACGCCTGCCCGGCCCGGGACCCGGCCCTGCTGATCGCGATCACCGCCATCGAGCAGCTGGGCAGCCGCCTCAGCGACCTCGAACTCTCCACCCCCGCCGAGGACCTGCTCTGGCGCCCGGGCCCGTTCCACCGGGCCCTGACGCACCTCCCGGTCCGCTTCGCACCGGTCGAGGTGTAGGCCCGGACACACACACGGAGGCCCGGACACCGTACGTGTCCGGGCCTCCCTGCGTGTCCGGCCCTACTCGGCCGGCTTCAGCGTCAGCGAGACGCTGTTGATGCAGTACCGCTGGTCCGTCGGCGTGCCGTAGCCCTCGCCCTCGAAGACGTGCCCGAGGTGCCCGCCGCAGCGGGCGCAGCGCACCTCGACCCGGCGCATGCCGAGCGAGGTGTCCTCGATGTACTGGACCCGGTCCCCGGCCAGCGGCGCGTAGTAGGACGGCCAGCCGCAGTGGCTGTCGAACTTGGTCTCGGAGCTGAACAGTTCGGCCCCGCAGGCCCGGCAGCCGTAGACGCCGACGGTCTTGGTGTCGGTGTACTCACCGGTGAACGGCCGCTCGGTGCCCGCCTCGCGGAGCACGTGGTACTCCTCGGGGCTGAGCTGGGCGCGCCACTCGGCCTCGGTCTTCTCGATCTCGTAGCTCATCACGGGCTCCCGGTCGCGGTGGACGTCGGACGGACGTACGTCAGACGTTGGAAGCAACGTTCGCGAGGTGCCGCAGGATTTCCGGGCCCAGGTTGGTGACGTCCCCGGCGCCCATGGTGAGCAGCAGGTCGCCCGGGCGGGTGAGGCCGGCCAGCAGGGCGGGGGCGGCGGCGAAGGAGTGCTCCGCGGTGACCTCGGCGCCGGCCCGGCGGGCCGCGTCGATGATCAGCTCGCTGGTCACGCCGGGGATCGGGTCCTCGCGGGCCGGGTAGATGTCCAGCACCACCGAGGCGTCGGCCAGCGCCAGGGCCTGGCCCATCTCCTCGGAGAGCTGCTGGGTGCGGCTGAACAGGTGCGGCTGGAAGACCACCAGCACCCGGCCCCCGCCGGTCAGGCCCTCGCGGATCGCCTCCAGGTCGGCGGTCATCTCGGTGGGGTGGTGGGCGTAGGAGTCGATCACCTGGACCCCGCCGGCCTCGCCCTTGAGCTGGAGGCGGCGGCGCACGCCGGTGTAGGCGCCGAGCGCCTTGGCCAGGTCGGCGGCCGGGACGCCCAGCGCGACGCCGGCGGCCAGCGCGGCCACCGCGTTGTGGGCGTAGTGGCGGCCGGGCACCGAGACGGTGAAGCTCAGCTCGGCGCCGTCCAGCAGGACGGTGACCTCGCTGGTCATGCCGTGGGCGACCACCGAGAGCACCCGCAGGTCGGCGTCCTCGGCGGAGCCGACCGTCACCACGTTCAGGCCCTCGCGGCCGGCCACCCGGGAGGTGAGCTCGCGGGCGCCGTCGTGGTCGGCCGAGACCACCAGGGTGCCGCCGGGGACGATCCGGCCGACGAAGGTCTCGAAGGACTCGTAGATCTCCTCGATCGAGGCGTAGTTGGCGTGGTGGTCCAGCTCCACGTTGAGCACGATCGCCACCTCGGGCGCGTACTTGTGGAAGCTGCGGTCGCTCTCGTCCGCCTCGGCGACGAAGATCTCGCCGGTGCCGTGGTGGGCGTTGGAGCCGGGCGCGTCGAGGTCGCCGCCGATCGCGTAGGACGGGTCCAGGCCCAGCTCGCCGAGGGCGACGGCGAGCATGCTGGTGGTGGTGGTCTTGCCGTGGGTGCCGGCCACCGCCAGCGCCCGGCGCCCGCCCATCAGCGCCGCCAGCGCGTCGGAGCGGTGCACCACCGGGATGCCGCGCTCGTGGGCGGCGACCAGCTCCGGGTTGTCGGCCCGGATCGCGCTGGAGACGACCACGCTGCTGGTGCCGTCCGGCACGTGCTCGGCGGCGTGGCCGACGTGCACGGTGGCGCCGAGGGCGCGCAGCGCGAGGACGGTCTCGGACTCCTTGGAGTCGCTGCCCGAGACGCTGGCCCCGCGCACGGCGAGGATCTTCGCCAGGCCGGACATCCCGGCGCCGCCGATGCCGATGAAGTGCGGGGCGTGCAGGTCGTGCGCGGCGTCGTTCAAGGCGTGGCTCCGTAGGGGCGGGGGCAGACAGGGCGGGCGGACGGGTCGGGAAGACGGAATCGTCCTCGCGGGCGGACCGCAAGGACGATTCTGCACCACCGGCGCGCCGGGCCGGTCGGGTCAGGAGTCGCTGGCGAAGAGCCTGAGCACGGGGACGCCCACCTTGTGCCGGGCCTGGGAGGCCCAGTCGCGGTGGAAGAACTCCTCCACGAAGTGCGGTGAGGTGAGCACCACGACCTCGTCCGCCCGCTGCTCCCCGACGACCGCGCGCAGCCGCTCCAGCGGCTTCTCCCCGACCAGCTCGCCGACCGCCTCGGCCCCGGCCGAGCGCAGGTGGCGCAGGCTGTGCTCCAGCGACTCGCCGGCCACGGTCGGACCGCTCTCGGACTCGTCGTGCTCGTGCACCACCTTGTCGAGGTGGCCGAGGGCGACGTCGTCGAGCGCCCGCAGCAGCTCGTCCTGCCTGCCGCGCGGCTGCATCAGGACGACGAAGGACACCTTCTCCTCGCCGTGGAGCGTGGTGACGAGCTCCACGTCCGCGTCGGAGAGAGCCTTTTCGATCATCAGTACCGTCTTGAACACGTGAGTCCCTTCCAGTGGCCGGCCCCCGGGCCCCGGCATCCCATAACGGGATCGCGTTCAGGGGGTCACGGGGTTGTCCGAACCGGGGTGACGCAGGTAGCGGGTGAAGAGGAATCCTTTCTGCTCGATCAATGAGACCAGCCGCATCCGCTGCACGTCCGGCATTCGGGCGTCGTGCAGGATGCGCGGCGCGTCGCCGCCGGTGAGCAGCGGAGCCAGCGAGAGGCACAGCTCGTCCAGCAGGCCGGCCGCCGCGAGCTGCCCCAGCAGGCGCGGGCCGCCCTCGGTCAGCAGCCTGGTCCAGCCCCGTTCGGCCAGGGCCGCCACGCCCGCCCGCAGGTCCACCGAACCGGTGCCGGCGAGCACCAGGTCGGCCACCCCGGCGACCGCCCGGCGGCGCTCCGCCGGGGCGTCCTCGGTGGTGATGACCACCGTTCTGACCAGCGGCTCGGTGAACAGCGGCGCGGCCAGGTCCAACTCCAGCGAGCGGCTCACCACGGCGATCGCCGGGGCGGGCGCCTGCCCCGCCGCCGCCCGGGCCGCCGCGAACTCCTTGCGGGCCCGGGCCGGCCGGTAGCCCTCGGCGCGGACCGTCTCCGCGCCCACCACCACCACGTCCGACAGCGCCCGCAGCACCCCGAAGATCCGCTTGTCGGCATCGCCGGAGAGGCCCTCGGACAGCCCGTCCAGCCGGGCCCCGCCGTCCAGGCCGGACACCATGTTGGCGCGCAGCCAGGGGCGCCCCTGATTCACCTGTTCGGGGTACGCGTAGACGGCGGCGAGCGATTCCAGTGCGGCCGGATCGGCGAGCCGCCCGCCCAGCGGGCTGATCAACTGTTGCATGTCCCCAGTCTTCCACCGCGGGCCGTGGGCCGTTCGGGGCCGCAGGTCGTCCGGCTCGGGGCCGCGGGTCGTTCGGACGGCGTACGGGGCAGGCGTACCCTCTACTGATGTGCCCGCAGCCTCCCACTCCGCAACCGCGACCGAGCCGATAGCAGCCGCACGCGCCTCCGGCTCCCCGATCGCGCTCACCGACCGCCGACCCGTCGTGCCCGCCGAGCGGCTGGTCGCCGAGATGGTCCCGCCGCCCCGGTTCGCCGACGTGAGCTTCGGGACGTACATTCCGGACCCGACCCAGCCGAGCCAGTACGAGGCCGTCCAGGTCCTGGAGCAGTTCGCGGCGACCCTCGGCGGAGGAAACGGTTCCGCGCCCAAGCGCAGCTGGTTCCGCCGCTCCGCCCCCGCACCCACCGGCCCGGCCGGGGTCTACCTCGACGGCGGCTACGGCGTCGGCAAGACCCACCTGCTCGCCTCGCTCTGGCACGCCGCCCCCGGCCCCAAGGCCTTCGGCACCTTCGTCGAGCTGACCAACCTGGTCGGCGCGCTCGGCTTCCAGCAGGCCGTGCGGACCCTCTCCGGGCACACGCTGCTCTGCATCGACGAGTTCGAGCTCGACGACCCGGGCGACACCGTGCTGGTCTCCACCCTGCTCGGCCGGCTGGTCGACAACGGCGTGAAGCTGTGCGCCACCTCGAACACCCTGCCGGAGAAGCTCGGCGAGGGCCGCTTCGCCGCCGCCGACTTCCTGCGCGAGATCCAGGGCCTGTCCGCGCACTTCCGCCCGATGCGGATCGACGGCCAGGACTACCGCCACCGCGGCCTGCCGGACGCCCCGCCGCCGTACACCGACGAGGCCGTCACGGCCGCCGCGGCCCGCACCCCCGGCGCCTCGCTGGACGACTTCGACGCCCTGCTCGCCCACCTCTCCGCCGTCCACCCCAGCCGCTACGGCGCGCTGCTGGACGACGTCGCCGCGGTCTGCCTGCGCGGCGTCCGCCAGATCGACGACCAGTCCACCGCGCTGCGCCTGGTCGTGCTGGCCGACCGGATGTACGACCGCGAGCTGCCGATCACCGCCTCCGGCCTCCCCTTCGACCAGGTCTTCCCGGAGGAGATGCTGCGCGGCGGCTACCGCAAGAAGTACCTGCGCGCCATCTCCCGCCTGGTCGCCCTCGCCCGGGACAGCGCCAAGGCCTGACCCGTGACCCTCCCCCTCGCTCGGCAGTTGTTCCC
>NZ_JBHVET010000414.1:0-7466 GCF_042802135.1 Kitasatospora sp. NPDC057512 | reverse complement strand
GCCCGGCACCGATCGGTGCCGGGCGCCCGCCGGATCGTGCGCGGGGGCTATTCCTTGCGGAGCATCGCGTCGACCACCCGGGCGGAGGCCTTGCCGTCGTCCAGGTCGCAGTACGCCTCGCGGAACGCGGCGGCCCGGTCCGCGTACTCCGCCGCGACCTCGTCCACCCGGCCGAGCACCGAGAGGAGTTCCTCGGAGGTGGCCGGCATCGGGCCGGGCGCCTCGGCCTCGAAGTTCAGGCTGAAGCCGCGCAGGTTGTCCCGGTAGTGCTCCAGGTCGTGGGTGAAGAACACGATCGGCTTGCCGGTCGACGCGAAGTCGAACGCGCTCGCCGAGTAGTCGGTCACCAGGACGTCGGCGATCAGCAGCAGCTCCGCCATGTCGGGATAGGTGCCCACGTCCCAGATGTAGCCGTTGCCGGCGCCCGGGATCTGGCCGCACATCAGGTGGTGCCGGCGCACCAGCAGCACCTGGTCGTCGCCGAGCGCGGCCTTGGCCGCCGCCAGGTCGATCCGCAGGTCGATCTGGTAGCCGCCCTGCGGCCGGCGCCGGTCCTCGCGCCAGGTCGGCGCGTAGAGCACGACCTTCTTGCCCTCGGGCAGGCCGAGCCGCTCCCGGACCTGCTCGGCGGTCTTCTCCCGGTCGGTCGCGAACAGCAGGTCGTTGCGGGGCGAACCGCTCTCCAGGATCTCGCCCTTGAAGTCGAAGGCGCGCCGCAGCACCGGGGCCGACCAGCGGTTGCCGGCCACCAGCAGGCTCCAGTTCGGGACTTCCCGGGCCAGGCTCTTGAGGTACTTGGAGTCGGTGAACCAGACCTTCTCGAAGTCGAAGCCGATCTGCTTCAGCGGGGTGCCGTGCCAGGTCTGGACGACCACCTGGTCCGGGCGGCGGACGAAGAAGTCGGGCAGGTGGGTGCTGGCCACGACGTACTTGGCGGTGGCCAGCGCCTCGTACCACTCCGGGCTGCGGTAGCGGAGCGCGGTCGCGCTCTGCGGCAGCTCGGCCTGCATGTCGTCGTTGCCCCACAGGTGCTCCAGCGACAGGCCGCGGCGGACCAGCTCCTCGTGCACCGCCCGGGGCGAACCGGAGTACGTGCCGTACTTGCCGGTGTGGTACAGCACCGTGTCGCGCACCGGCAGCCGGCGGGCGGCCGGGTAGTCCACGCTCTGCAGCTGGCGCTGGCGGTAGCCGGCCCGCTCCTCGGGCAGCAGGACCGAGTGCGACTCCAACGACAGGGCGTCGTGGTCGCGGCGCTCCAGCACTATCCGCTTGCCGCGGGACTCCACCTCGACCGGCAGGACGTCGAAGCAGTCCGGGGTCACCAGCGCGGCGGCGTCCGGCAGTTCGGGCACCGGCACGCCGACCGGGCGGAAGACGACGTTCCAGGTGCCCCGGGAGAGCGGCACCCGGCCGGCGAAGGAGGCCGTCGGCACGGCGGGCAGCGCGGTGCGGAAGCGGCCGTCGGAGATCTCCACCGGGTAGGCGTGCTCCTCCTCGCGCCACTCGTGACGGACCACCAGCTCCCAGCGGTGCGCGCCGGGCAGCGGGAACGAGCCGCTCAGCAGGAAGCCGTCGGCGCCGCGCGAGGACACCTCGTCCACCAGCGGCTGGAGCACCTGGTCGGTGAACTGGAGGTGCCCGTTGGGGGAGGGCTTGGAGTAGAGCGCCCGGCGCTCGGCGACCGGGGCCTGCGGGTTCAGCGCCAGGTGCAGCCGCTCGGGCGCGTTGCGGTCGTCCCAGGCCAGCTGGACGGTGCTGCCGTCGGCCAGCAGCAGCGCGCCGTCCCAGTGGTCGCGGCTGCGCTCGGCGGCCACCGGGTCCAGCTCGGCCCAGGCCTCGCGGACGGCGGTCAGCTCGGCGACCGGGAAGGCCGCGGTGAACGGCTGGAGCGAGCCGACCGGGGCACCCAGCTCCAGCGGGAAGGTCAGCTGGCGGTCCGACTCGGTGTGGGTGAGCCGCAGCCGCGCCCCGGCGAAGCTCGGGCCGGAGCGGGCCGCGCCCGAGACCTCCAGCCGGTCGCCGTGGGCGGCCAGACCGGTCACCCGGGCCTTGACCGTCTCCACCCGGAGGTAGACGAAGTTGTCCCGGATCCACGGCACGATCCGCACGTCCGGCTCGACCCAGTGCGACGGGAGGTACAGCGCGCTGTCGCTCCACCCGGCCGAGATCCGGCCCTTGTAGACCCCGCCCTTGCCCGCGCCGGCCACCAGGACGCGCCAGTTGCCGTCCTTCCACTGGCCGCGGTGCTTCAGCTTCTTCGGGTCTATGGCCACGGTGAAGCCGGACCAGTCGCAGCTGTACAGGTCGTGATGGCAGCTCGCGGTGGCCTCGGGGCTGTACGTCGTCCTCATCGGCACCGCGATGACCCGGCGGCCCTTGGCCTCGCGCAGCACCAGGGTGCGGACCATGTCGTGCTTGCCGGCCGCGCCCAGCTGCTCCGGGTACGCGTGCCCGGTCAGCCGGAGCTTCCCGTCCTCCCAGGCGCTGCGGTACAGCCGGCTGCGGATCACCAGCGAGTTGTCCAGCTTGAGCACCCCGGCCGGCACGCTCTTGCGCCCGCCGCGCAGGAACGGGTAGTCGGCGTACGGGCGCAGCAGGCCGCGGGCCTGGACGCCGCCGCCGCTCTCGCGCTCGTACGTGATCTGCTCGACCAGCTCGTCCATCCGGCCCGACAGGGTCAGGTGGTACTTCAGCCGCAGCGGTGCGCGCAGCCTGGCGACGTGCTCGGCGCCGATCGCCCGGAGCAGCCGGCCGACGTGCTGGAGGTAGGCGTCCCGGTACTCCTTGTCCCCTTCGACGAGGGACGAGAAGAACATCGGGATCTCCTCGACGAGGGTGTTCTCGTCGTAGGAGCGCAGGTACTCGGCGAAGCGCGGCTCGGTCTGCTTCATCAGCCAGGCGCGGACCAGCTCGACCGAGGCGACCCGGTCGATCAGGCCCCTGGGGTTGGTGCGCATCTGCGTGATCGACATCTCGCCGACCTCGCGCTCGCGCCAGTGGTAGATCGGCTCGGAGAGCACGTCCACGCTCTTGGCCAGGTAGTGGTGCGGCACGCTGACCGGCGCGTCCTCGTAGAGGATGCCCTCGGGGTACAGCAGGCCGGCCGCGTCGAAGAACGAGCGGCGGTACACCTTGTTCCACGCGGTGCGGTCGGTGACCAGCGCCGGGACCTCGGTGATGTGGGTCTTGAGCCTGGTCTCCTTGAACGGCTTCAGGTGGCCGCCGGACTGGTAGTAGCCCACGGCGCGGAAGCGCAGCACGTTGCCGGTGCAGAAGTCCGAGCCGGTCTCGTCCAGCGTGTTGATCATCAGCTCGTACGCGCTCGGCGGCATCGAGTCGTCGCTGTCCACGAAGCACAGGAACTCGGAGTCCGGGTCGATGTGCCGGATGCCGGTGTTGCGGGCCGCGCCGAGGCCCTTGTTCACCTGCCGGACCAGCCGGAACCGGGAGTCCTCGGCCGCGTACGCCTCGGCGAGCGCCGCGCTGCCGTCCTTCGAACCGTCGTCGACCATGACGCACTCGAAGTCCGTGAAGGTCTGGGCGGCGATCGAGTCGAGGCATTCGACGAGGTAGCGCTCGACGTTGTAGATCGGGACGACGATGGAGAGGCGGGGAGCCATCGGCTACGCAGGCCTTTCTCTGGAGGAGCGTGGCAGCCCGTACGGGGTCTGACCGCACTTGGATCGGTGCGTACGTGCGCCCCCGATCCTACCTCCGGGGACCTTGCCCACCCGGGGACCACTACGCTGGGTCCGTGTCCCGTTTCAGCGTGATCGTCCCCGTGTACCAGGTCCAGGACTACCTCGCCGAGTGCCTCGATTCGGTGCTCGGCCAGGACGGCCCGGACGTCGAACTGATCGCGGTGGACGACCGCTCCCCGGACGGCTGCGGCGCGATCCTGGACGGGGCCGCCGCCGCCGACGCCCGGGTCCGGGTGCTGCACCTGCCGGAGAACGTCGGCCTCGGCCGGGCCCGCAACGCCGGCCTGGAGGTCGCCACCGGGGACTACGTGATCTTCCTCGACAGCGACGACACACTGACCCCCGGATTGCTGAAGAGCGTCGACGAGCGGCTCACCGCCACGGGTGACCCGGACATCCTGGTTTACGACTACGCCCGCACCTACGCCGACGGCCGGATCACCCGGGCCGCCTCCGCGCACGTCTTCGGCGCGGCCTCCCCGGACGTCTTCGACCTCGACGCCCGCCCCGACCTGCTCGACCTGCTCCAGGTCGTCTGGAACAAGGCCTACCGCCGCGACTTCGTCACCGAGCAGCGGCTGGTCTTCCCGGCCGGCTACTACGAGGACACCCCCTGGACGTACCCGGCGCTGCTCGCCGCCGCCCGGATCACCCTGCTCGACCAGGTCGGCGTGCACTACCGCCAGCGCCAGGAGGGCGGCAACATCCTGGCCACCGCCAGCCGCAAGCACTTCGACGTGTTCGCCCAGTACGACCTGGTCTTCGCCTTCCTCGACCGCCGCCCCGACCTGGACCGCTGGCGCCCGGTCGTCTACGGCCGGATGCTGCACCACCTCAACACCGTGGTCTCCAAGCCCGGCCGGGTCCCGTCCGGCGACCGCCGGGAGTACTTCCGCCGGGCCGCCGAGCACTGCGCCCGGCTGCGGCCGGCCGGCTACCGGCCGCCGGCCGGTGTGGACGGCGTGCGCACCGAGCTGCTCAGCCACGGCCGCTACGGCGCCTACCAGGCCGTCCGCGCCCTCGCCAAGGCCCGGCGACTCGTCAAGCGCTGAGCGCGAACCGACGCCCGTTCGGGGGACGGACCGGCTATAACCGGTAGGTGGACTTCCTGACCCGCCTGCCGGTCGTCGGCCCGCTCGTGGCCCGGGTGCTGCGCAGCCGCCCGTACCGGGTGTACGAGTACTTCTCCGCCGCCCGGGGCAACCGGCTGGCCGGCGCCGTCACCTTCTTCGGCTTCCTCGCGCTCTTCCCGCTGCTCACGGTGGGCCTGGCGGTCGCCGCCGCGACGCTGAGCGACAGCCGGGTCCACGAGCTGCAGGAGCACATCTCCGACCAGCTGCCGGGGCTCTCGGACGCGCTCAACCTGCCCGCCCTGGTGGCCAACGCGGGCACCGTCGGACTGGTCGGCGGGGCGCTGCTGCTGGTCTCCGGCCTCGGCTGGGTGGACACCATGCGCACCTCGATCCGCGACCTGTGGCAGCTGCCCCAGGAGGAGGGCAACCCGGTCCTGCGCAAGGGGTGGGACGTGGCGGTGCTGGCCGGCCTCGGCCTGGTGTCGCTGTTCTCGCTGGCCACCTCCGCCGCCGGCACCACGCTGGCCGGCCGGATCGCCGACGCGATCGGCCTCACCAGCGGATACCTGCTGACCACGGTCGGCGTGCTGATCGCCATAGCGTGCGACATGCTGCTCTTCGCCTACCTGCTGGCGCCCTTCCCCGGGATCACCGAGCAGCGCCGGCGGGACCTGGTGCAGGCCGCGCTGATCGGCTCGGTCGGCTTCGAGCTGCTGAAGCTGCTGCTCGCCTCCTACCTGGGCTCGGTCGCCGGACGGAGCCTGTACGGGGCGTTCGCCACCCCGGTGGCGCTGCTGCTGTGGATCAACTTCGTCTCCCGGCTGCTGATGTACTGCGTGGCCTGGACGGCGACGGCCGACCCGGTGGCCGCCCGGGACCGGACCAGGGCGCACGGGCGGGCGCTGCTGGAGGCGGCCGACGAGGCGGAGGCCGCGGCGGAGGCGGACGCGGCGGAGCGGGCCGCCCGGGCCGAGCAGAGGAAGAAGGAGCAGGAGCGCGGGGAGGGCGAGGGCGAGGGGAAGGCCCGGCCCCGGGACTGAGGCCGAGCCCTCCCACCCGTCGGCGGGTCAGCCGGCGGAGCGGCGCCGCAGCAGCACCAGCGCGCCGTACCCGGCCGCGGCCCCGGCCAGCACCACGGCCGACCAGCCGCCGAGGCCGAGCCCGCCGCGCGTGCCCAGCGCCGCCGTCGGGGCGGTGGTGGCCGCGGGGTGCGGCGGCGGTGCGGGCGTGCCCTCGGAGCCGCCGGCCTGGCCGGTCGGCTCGGCGCCGCCGGGCGGGAGCTCGTCGACCAGCCTGCCGACCGGCTGGACCTTGCCGGCCGCGGCGAAGCCCCAGTCCAGCAGGGCGGCGGTCTCGTCGTACACCCGCTGGTAGCTCGCCGGGTGCATCACCGTCACCAGCAGGGTGCGGCCGTCGCGCTCGGCGGCGCCGACGAAGGTCGAGCCGGCGTTGGTGGTGGTGCCGTTCTTCACCCCGATCAGGCCCGGGTACTTGCCCAGCAGCCGGTCGGTGTTGGCGATCCCGAAGCTGCCGCGCTGGCCGGTGTTCCGGTCGACGGCGCCCGGGAACATCGCGTCCCGGGTGGCGCAGTACGTCCGGAAGTCCGCGTTGCGCAGGCCGGCCCGGGCGAACAGCGACAGGTCGTAGGCCGAGGAGACCTGGCCGTCCATGTCGTAGCCGTCCGGGGAGATCACCCTGGTGTCCCGGGCCTGGAGCGCGTCGGCGCGCGCCTGCATCTCGGTGACGGTCTGCTGGACGCCGCCGTTCATGTGCGACAGGACGTGCACCGCGTCGTTGCCCGAGCTCAGGAACACCCCGCGCCACAGGTCCTCGACCCGGTAGTCCAGGTTCTCCTTGATGCCGACCAGGCTGCTGCCGGGGCCGATCCCCTGGATCTCCTCGTCGGCCACCCGGTGCACCGCGTTGCGGTCGAACTTGGGCAGCACGGTGTCCGCGAAGAGGATCTTCAGGGTGCTCGCCGGGGGCAGCCGCAGGTGCGGGTTGCTGGCCGCCAGCACCTCGCCCGACGCCGCGTCGGAGACTATCCAGGACTGGCCGGTGAGGTCGGAGGGCAGCGGCGGGGCACCCGCCATCGGGGCGACCTGGACCCCGGGGAGCCCGAGCCGCTCGCCGCCGACCGCGGCCGACGGGGGCGGCTGCTGCGGGGTCGCGCCCGCCGGGGCGGCGAGCAGGACCGGGAGGGCCGCGGTGACCGCGGCGCACAGGCGCGCGAACGTGAGTCGGGGTGTGGGCACCAGCTGACCGTACCCACTCGGGGCTCCCGCCGCCCTCCCCCCGGAGCCCGTCCTCCGCAGGAGGGGCCCGCCGTACGCCGATCGGCGGCCCGCGCATACTGGGGACGCACACCGCCTTCACAAGCCGAGGACCCCCATGAAGCTCAGCCGTCGCACCTCCTGGTTCCTGACCGCCTTCGGGGTCTGGTCGATCATCATCTGGACGACCTTCGTGAAGAACCTCTGGAAGGACTCCGGCGGCCAGGCCTTCACCAACGGCGACCACTCCCAGCCCACCGCCTTCTTCTGGGTCCACCTCCTCCTCGCCGTCACCTCCTTCGCCCTCGGCATCGCCGTCGGCACCGTCGGCCTGCGCGGCCTCCGCGCCACCCGCCGCACCCCGGCCACCGACTGACCCGGCGGACGGCAACGCGGAGGCCCCCGCCCGATCCGAGGAT
>NZ_JBHVET010000413.1:0-7472 GCF_042802135.1 Kitasatospora sp. NPDC057512 | reverse complement strand
ACCGCGGCCCGCGCCGAAGTCCTGACCGAACGCTGACCGTCGGGCCCCGCCCGCGGCCGATCTCCGGGCCGTCGGGCCGTGGCGCCGGCTCCACCAAACCCCCGTGTTGGTGGAGCCGGCCGTCTTCGTGGCGGCCGCCCGGGCAGCGCCCCTCGGGGCACGGGTCCTCGGTGCGGCTGTCGGCTCCGCAAGTATATTGGCTCGCAGCCAACGAACGTTCGGAGCAGACACGATGGCACCTCGCGGGGATTCGGTCAATGAGGAGATGCGGCAACGCTCCCGCCGACGCATCATGCGGGCCACCGTCGAGCTGGTTGACCAGCGCGGATACGCGGGCACCACGCTGACGGACATCGCCGAGCGGGCCGGACTCGCCCGCGGGCTGCTCTCGTACTACTTCGACGGCAAACGGCTGCTGATGCAGTCCGCGACGCACCGGATGATGCACCAGTCGCTGGCCCGCGCCTTGGCGGAACTGGCACCCGGCTCCTCACCGAACGCCCGGCTGGCCCGGGCGATCGACACCGTGCTCGGGCTGGCGCTGGACCACCCCCGGGTGATGCGCTCGCACCTGGCGCTGATCCTCGACCCGGACACCGGCGCCTTCGTCCAGGACCCGGAGCAGCAGCAGCTCGGGGCCCTGCTCCAGGGGCTGCTGCTCGACTGGGGCGCGCCCGACCCGGTCGCCGAGCACGCCGTCCTGCGCAGTGCGCTGATGGGCGGCTGCATCGGGGTGCTGCTGCCGGGCGCCGAGATCCCGCTGGCGCCGATCCGGGCCGACCTCTTCCGCCGCTACGACCTGGCCTGGGAGCTGGGCCGCCCGCCGCAGCCGTCCCCGCCGGAACGCGAGAGGCCGCCGGCCCGCGACTGAGGGCGGATGGGCGGCCTGGCGGACCGACTGCCGGGGGCCTCGCGAGGGAGGGAGCTCACAGGCCCCGGACGGCAGCGGCTCAGCGTTCCTTCAGGATCGAGGCGAGCAGGTCTATCGTGCGCTCCGGCGTGAGACTGTCCACGCAGAGCCGCTCCATGACCTGGATGTAGGCGTCGACGTCGTCGCGCTTGTCCAGGTAGAGCGCGCTGGTGAGCTGCTCCAGGTAGACCACGTCCGCGAGGTCCTGCTCCGGGAAGCGCAGGATCGTGAACGCCCCGGACTCGCCCGCGTGCGCGCCGAACCGGAACGGCATGACCTGGATCACCACGTTGGCCTGCTCGGCGACGTCGATCAGGTACTGCACCTGACCGCGCATCACCTGGGGCCCGCCGACCGGCCGGCGCAGCGCGGCCTCGTCGATGACCGCCCACAGGCGCGGGCTGGCCCCCTCGGTCAGCAGTTTCTGGCGGCGCAGCCGGAGACTGACCCGCCGTTCGACCTCCTCCTCGCTGATGACCGGCCGACTCTGGCCGAAAACCGCCCGTGCGTACTCCTCGGACTGCAACAGTCCGGGGATGAACTGCACCTCGTAGGTGCGGATCAGCTGGGCGGCCTCCTCCAGGCCGACGTAGGTCTGGAACCAACCCGGCAGCACGTCGTTGAAGCTGTGCCACCAGCCGGACTTGTTGGCCTCGCGGACGAGGCCGAGCAGGGCTTCCCGCTCGATGCCGTCGTCCACGCCGTACAGGCTGAGCAGGTCGGCGACGTCGCGCTCCTTGAAGCTGACGCGGCCGAGTTCCATGCGGCTGATCTTGGACTCGGAGGCCCGGATCGCGTAGCCCGCGTCCTCGCGGGTGATGCCGCGCGCCTCACGCAGGCGGCGCAGCTGCGAGCCGAGGAGGATCCGGCGGACCATCGAGCCGCCGCCCGGCTGAACTGTGGTCATGCGGTCGAAACCTCCACCTAGGGCAAACAGCGCACAGTCTGCCATCAGTTGAGCGCTCACGGTGCCGATACTGACGGATGTTCCTATCAGTTCTGCACTCCACGCACCAGGATGCACGTGCATTCGGCGCTTGCATATGCCAATAGTGCGACTGCACGTGAATCGACTCTTGCATCTGCAGTGAGCGCACACCACCATGGTGCACGTGCACCTGCACATCCCTGGCAATCCCGCGGGCTCCGCGTCGACCCCACGCGCGACTCCGTGCACCGACCCGACGGCGTCCCCCGCGTCATCGGGCGTTCGAGTGCGCGGGCGCCTGGTCGAGGGGGCGGCCGAGCGGCCGAGCGAGTCGGAGGTGACCGGCATGACCCCGGCGGGTCCAGCCGTGTCCGCCCCCTTATGGGAGGAGCTCTTCATGAGCACCGGTACGGCTTTGGCGGTTGACCCCCTTGTGGTCACCTGTACGCTCGCTCCTCGCTTCGAAGCCGTCAGAACCGCGCGGGACTTCGCTCGGAGCACGCTCCAGCACTGGGGCCTGACGGAACTGTTCGACGACGTCGCGCTGGTGGCCTCGGAGCTCGTGACCAACGCGCTCCGGCATGCGATCGGCGCACGGCCCGACCCGTCGGGCGGTGCCCTGGGCGAGTACGACTTTCCCATACCGCCGACCGCGGACGGCCGGCTGCCGATCCGAATAAGCCTGGTGCACCGCGCACCCCAGGTGGTCTGCGCGGTGAGCGATCCGAGCAGCACCGGCCCGGTCGCCCGGGAGGCCGACTTCGTCGCCGAATCGGGCCGCGGGCTGCACCTGGTGGAGTCGTTCAGCCGCTCCTGGGGCTGGCACCCGCTGGGCAGCGGCAAGGTGGTCTGGGCGATGTTCGAGGCCGAGACGGTCGGCGGTTCCCCGCTGGACGGACGTCCCGGACTCGGCGGCCGCTCACCGCTCGACGGTCCCGTCGACGTCGGCGGACGGCATCGGCGCTCGGCCTAGGAAGGGCCCCGCGCTCCGGGCGGGCCCTGTACTCCCAGCAGGCCCCGTGCTCCGGGCGGGCCCGGCGTTCCGGGCGAGCCCTGACTCCGGGACAGGCCCTGCGCTCCGGAGGAGCCCTGCCGTCAGGACGTGCCACGCGCCGGACGGTGCGCGGCCGGTCGAGGGACACCCCGGGAGGACCACACCCCGGGCCCTTCCACCAGGCCCCGCCGAGAGCCTCCGGCACCACGGAACCGCGAGCGGCTCAGCGCGGCCGGGCGGGCCGGGCGGCCGGACGGATCCGGAGGAGACCTCCGGAGCGAAGACACCCGGAGGAGACAAAGACAAAGGCCGTCGTGGTGTCGGCACCCACGACGGCCCCCCGATGATGGAGCACGGCGGCCGGTCAGACCGCCAGGTGGTCGAACTCCCCGTCCTTCGCCCCCAGCAGCAGGGCGGAGATCTCAGCCCGGGTGTAGATGAGGGCGGGACCGTCCGGGAACCGCGAGTTGCGCATCGCCACATCGCCGCCCGGCAGGGCCGCGAACTCGACGCAGTTGCCCTGGGAGTTGCTGTGCCGGCTCTTCTGCCAGACCACCCCCTGGAGATCGGCGGCGGCCATCCCGTTGTAGGTGTCGTACGAGCCGTGCGTGTCCTGCGAGTCGTGCATAGAAATCTCCCGAAGAGCTCCGGAGTTGTCGTCCAGCGCGGCGCCCCCGGCACCGCCGAAACGAACGGACCGGCCCCGTACCGGTCCGGCACAACGCCTCACTTGACGCGATGATAGCCGCAGTGCACGTGCATCAGCACGGGACATTGCAGGTGCACGAGGCCTTTTACCCACGGCCGCGAACTCTTCACGGGCCCTTCCCCTGACGGTACGTAAACGGACATAGCCGATGAATCGTCGAGCCCGCGATAACCGGCCGTGAGCGGCTCCCCGCTGAATGTTGATCTTCGAATGCCGGGAGTCGCCCGCCCGTGACCCTCCGTCAAGCCGGCCTCATGCTGTGAGACATCTCACGCGCCCCGGGTGCAACGCCCGCCCCCTCGGATCGCGTCGGGACAAGCACCGGCCACCAAGCGGGGGTTGGGCGAGGAATGTCCGGATTGTAGGCAAAGCGCCCGGACCGGCGCCGGAGACGCACCGGGTCCGTACCGCGAGCACGCGAAACCCGTACGGCAGCCGACTGCAAGCCGGACGGGCCGATGTCCTACGATCTCCGGCATGAGCACCGCAGCCATTCCGGGCGCGCCACTGCCCGTCCGCACTCCAGGCTCCCGTGCGCGGGGGCGCCACCGTCGTCCCGAGCGCCCCGAGATCCCGGCCGGCGCCCCGGCCCTGGTGCTCGCCGTGCCCGCGACCGCCGGGCCCGAGTCCCGCTCGGTCGTCGAGGAGCTGCTCTCGATCGTCCGCACCGAGCAGAACGGCGTCCAGACCGCCGTCGGCTACCTCCCCGGTGACGGTGCGGCGGGCGCGAGCGACGAGGACCGCACCGTGGCCGAGCTGCTGGCCCTGGCCGCCGAGGCCGGGCGTCCGATGCCCGTCCTGGTGCCGCTGGTGCCCGGCCCGCACACCTTCCTGACCGGGCTTCACGCGCTCGCCGCCGAGTACGGCGCGCCCGTCACCGACCCGCTGGGCCCGCACCCGCTGCTGGCCGAGGCCGTGCACGTCCGGCTGTCCGAGGCCGGGCTGGCCCGGGCCGACCGCGCCCGGCTGTTCGCCATCGCGACCGCCGCGGACGGCGTGGTGCTGACCACCGTCGGCGGCGAGGACGCGGCCGCCGCGGCCGGCATCACCGGCGTGCTGCTGGCCGCGCGACTGGCCGTGCCGGTCGTCGCCGCCGCGCTCGACGTGCCCGGCTCGGTGGCCGCGGCCGTCAACCACCTCAAGGACACCGGCTCGCAGCGCCCGGCGCTGGCCCCGCTGGTGATCGGCCCCGAGGCGGACTCCGAGCTGCTCGCCACCGCCGCCGAGGAGACCGGCTGCCCGTCGGCCGCGCCGCTGGGCGCCTACCCGTCGGTCGGCCAGCTGATCGCCTCCACCTACCTGGCCGCGCTGCCCACGCCGTCCCCGGAGGACCTGGCGCGGGCCGAGGCGGAGGCGGCGGCCGCCGCCGAGGCCGAGGGGGTCGTCGAGGGCTCTCGCGGCGCCCACGCGGCCGCCGAGGGGCACGCCGGACAGTAAGTCGACACCGCGCGCCGGATCGCGCGCACCGAAGGGCCCGGAACGGATCGCGTTCCGGGCCCTTCCGCGTACTCCCGCCACTCCGTCCGTCCCGTACGAGAGTCACGCGGCAATGAAGTGGAATGTCCGTTCTGGCGCTATTTGAAAGGAAATCGGGAACGCGGATTCGCGCGCTCCGATCGCGACCGCTCCCCCACCCGCCGGAGTGCGCCGCTCCTCGATTCGACGCTCCGTCACGCTACTCCTGAGGCAGAGCCAGTTGTCGACTTCCACAGCGGCGTTGCTTGAAAACGATCATTTACGATCATGGCGAGTGGCAATTTTGGCAGTTTCCACTAAACCGTGATGCACATCACAGTGGTTTGCAGTTTGAACTTAAGTCTGATTAACGTGCTCCCCGTTCGTGACCACACGAACCCGGTCATCCGCAACGCCGAGTCCTGCCGTCGGATGTCCTGGAAGCGCGAAAACGCACCACGGCAGGAGCGGGGGACCCACAGGTAAGTCGCCCCGGACCGCTCTCCGGAACGGTCCAGGGCTAGGGGTGAAGCCGTGCTCACCGCACGGCCGGGCAACTCCAGCCCGAATCCGACAGCTCACCTCGCAGGCGTGGGAGAGGACCGCGTCTTCATGCTGCCCACCAACGGCACCCGTCTGTCCGGCCGTACCCGTCGCGTGATCGCCGCCCTCGGCGTCGCGGGCGTCGGCCTCACCGTCCCCTGCCTCACCTCGGGCACCGCCTCGGCCGCCTCCGTCGCCACCTGGGACAAGGTCGCCCAGTGCGAGAGCGGCGGCAACTGGAGCATCAACACCGGCAACGGCTTCTACGGCGGCCTCCAGTTCACCTCCAGCACCTGGTCCGCCTTCGGCGGCACGGCCTACGCGGCCCGCGCCGACCTGGCCACCAAGGACCAGCAGATCGCCGTCGCCGAGAAGGTCCTCGCCTCGCAGGGCCCCGGCGCCTGGCCGGTCTGCTCGGTCCAGGCCGGGCTCACCAAGGGCGGCGCCGCGGCCGCCGTTGACACCTCGGCGGGTTCCACCGCCGCCAAGCCCGCCGCGCCCGCCCAGAGCGCCAAGCCGGCCGCTCCCGCCGCGAAGCCCAGCGCCAAGCCCGCGCAGCCCCAGACCCCCGCCGCGAAGCCCGCCGTGCCCGCCCAGGGCGACGCGCAGGCCTCCACCGACTCCGCCGCCTCCGGCAACCGGAGCGACTGGGTGCAGAAGCGCCAGCAGCAGGCCCAGGGCGGCGACTACACCGTGGTCGAGGGCGACTGGCTGTCCGCGATCGCCGACCAGCACAACGTGCAGGGCGGCTGGCAGCGGCTGTACGACCTCAACCGCGGCACCCTGACCGAGGGTCCGGACACCATCTACCCGGGCCAGCAGCTGTCCTTCGGCGGCAACGGCCAGGCCCGGGCCGGCCAGTCCTCCGCCGGCACGTCCGGCTCGGACTTCACCTGGTTCGACCGCTCGCAGAAGTCCGGCCAGTCCGCGAACGGCGGTGCCGTGAACGCCCAGCCGACCGCGCAGCCCCAGGCCCCGGCCGCCAAGCCGTCCACCAAGCCGGCCGCGAAGCCCGCTCCGCAGACCCAGACCCAGACCCAGACCCAGACCCAGGCGCCGGCCGCGACCGGCAGCATGGCCGCCGCGGTCTCCTTCGCCGAGTCGAAGGTCGGTCAGGCGTACGTCTACGGCGGCACCGGCAACGGCGGCTGGGACTGCTCCGGCCTGACCCAGGCCGCACTGCGCGCCGCGGGCATCTCCGTCCCGCGCGTCGCCGCCGACCAGGCCGCCGCCAGCACCCACGTCTCGCTGGACAGCCTCCAGGCGGGCGACCTGCTGTTCTGGTCCAACAACGGCAAGGACTCCGGCGTCTACCACGTCGCGATCTACGTCGGCAACGGCAAGTACGTCGAGGCCGCCAACCCGAGCTCGGGCGTCCGCGAGCAGAGCATCGCCAACTGGGCCCCGGACTTCGCCGGCCGGGTCTGAGGACGGCGCACGGTCCACGGCGCAGGGTCCACGGCGCACGGCTGACGGACGTCGGCCATCCGCCGCCGCCCCCGGGGAGAGTCTGGTCGCTCCTCCCCGGGGGCTTCGGCGTTCCCGACGTTCCCCGGCCGCGGTTCCGCCCTGTTCCGTGGTGGATCGCCGCCCCAACGGGCATGCTGCTGCTCTGCACCCGAGGAGGAGTCACATGGCCCAGGTCACCGTCACCCTCGACGCGAACCTCGCGATCGACGCGATGATGCTTTCCGGCACCAAGAGCCCCCAGGACGCCGTCGAGCTGGTCCTGCGCGACTACCTGGCCCGCGGCCGCCGCACCGAGACCCGTACCGGCGAGGCCGCCGACGGGCACCGCCTGACCGCCGACCGCCCGACCGCCCAGGAGGGCTGACCCGCCCGACGGTCCGCGACGGCCGACCGCGCGCACGCCGACGGGCCCCGGAGAGCGATCGCCCTCCGGGGCCCGTCCGACGGCCGTGGCGGCCGGGGC
>NZ_JBHVET010000412.1:0-7482 GCF_042802135.1 Kitasatospora sp. NPDC057512 | reverse complement strand
TCCCCGCCCCATTGAACCGTTCTTTACCCGCGCTCGGGCGGGCGGGTCAGAGGCGGCAGGCGTGGATGTTGGTCACCAGGATGGCCCGGGCGCCGATGCCCCAGAGGTCGTCCATGATCTGCTGGGCCTCCTTGCGGAGCACCATCGACCGCACCGCGACCCAGCCCTCGGTGTGCAGCGGCGAGACGGTCGGCGACTCCAGGCCCGGGGTGAGCGCGACGGCGGCACCGACCTTCTCGGCGCGGATGTCGTAGTCCATCAGCACGTAGCGGCGGGCCACCAGCACGCCCTGGAGGCGGCGCAGGAACTGCTCCACCCGGGTGTCCTCGCCCGCGCCCTTGGGCCGGATCACCACGGAGTCGGAGACCAGGATCGGCTCGCCGAACACCTCCAGGCCGGCGTTGCGCAGGCTGGTGCCGGTCTCCACCACGTCGGCGATCACGTCGGCGACGCCCAGCTGCACCGCGGTCTCGACCGCGCCGTCCAGCTTGGTGACCGTCGCCTTCACGCCGTGGTCGGCCAGGTGCTGCTCGACCAGGCCGGTGTACGAGGTGGCGATCCGCAGGCCCTCCAGGCCCTTGACGTCCTCGACGTCCACGCCCTCGGGGCGCGCGAAGCGGAAGGTCGACCCGGCGAAGCCGAGGGCGAGCACCTCCTCGGCGTTGGAGTGCGAGTCCAGCAGCAGGTCGCGGCCCGTGATGCCGACGTCGAGGCGGCCGGAGCCCACGTACACCGCGATGTCGCGCGGGCGGAGGAAGAAGAACTCCACGTCGTTGTTCGGGTCGACGAGGACGAGCTCCTTGGGATCCTTCCGCTGGCGGTAGCCGGCCTCATGGAGCATCTCCGCCGCGGGACCCGAGAGAGAACCCTTGTTGGGGACGGCGATGCGCAGCATGGGAGGTTGCTTCCTTACCTGTTCGGAGGATGGGGGTGCTCGGGAGAGCGGGGGTGTCTAGAGGTACTTGTAGACGTCGTCGAGCGTCAGTCCGCGGGCGATCATCATCACCTGGAGGTGGTAGAGGAGCTGCGAGATCTCCTCCGCCGTCTGCTCGTCCGTCTGGAACTCGGCGGCCATCCAGACCTCGGCGGCCTCCTCGACGACCTTCTTGCCGATCGCATGGACGCCCTGCTGGACGAGCTGCGCGGTACGGGAGGACGAGGGGTCGCCGGTGGCGGCCTTCTGCTGGAGCTCGGCGAAGAGCTCCTCGAATGTCTTCGAAGCCATGATGGGGCCACCTTACGGCGTGCGGGCGGACGGACGGTAAACGGTCCCGGAGCGTGGACAGTCGGGTGGACGTCCACGCCCCGGGACCGGACGGGCCTGGGGCGGCCCCGCGTCAGAGCGCGGCGCGCAGCGCCACGGCGGTGGCGACGGCGGCGGTGACCGCCTCGTGGCCCTTGTCCTCGGCGGAGCCGGGCAGACCGGCGCGGTCGATCGCCTGCTCCTCGTTGTCGCAGGTCAGCACGCCGAAGCCGACCGGGACGCCGGTGTCCACGCTGACCTGGGTGAGGCCGCTGGTGGCCGCCTGGCAGACGTAGTCGAAGTGCGGGGTCCCGCCGCGGATCACCACGCCGAGGGCGACCACGGCGTCGTAGCCGCGCTCGGCGAGGCGCTTGGCGGCGACCGGCAGCTCGAAGGTGCCGGGCACCCGCAGCACGGTCGGTTCGGCGACGCCCAGCTCCTTGAGCGCGCGGTGGGCGCCGTCCAGCAGGCCGTTCATCACCGTGTCGTGCCACTGGGCGGCGACGACGGCGACCTTGAGGTCGGCGGCGCCGTCGATGGTCAGCTCGGGGGCTCCGTGACCGCTCATGTTCTCTTCCGTTCTCTGGTGTCGTCGCTGGTTCTGCTGGAGGTGTGTGGCTTCAGGAGCCGAGGCCGGGCAGGTCGTGGCCCATCCGGTCGCGCTTGGTGCGCAGGTAGCGCAGGTTGTGCTCGCCGGGCGCGATCTCGACCGCTTCGCGCCCCTTGACCTTGAGCCCGTGCTCGGTGAGCGCGGTCAGCTTCCGCGGGTTGTTGGTGAGCAGGGTGACCGAGCGGACGCCGAGGTCCACCAGCATCTGGGCCGCGATGCTGTAGTCGCGGGCGTCCGCGGGCAGGCCGAGGTCCAGGTTGGCGTCGACGGTGTCCCGCCCCCGCTCCTGCAGCTCGTACGCGCGCAGCTTGTGGGCCAGGCCGATCCCCCGCCCCTCGTGGCCGCGCAGGTACAGCACCACGCCGCGCCCGGCCTCGGCGACCCGCCGCAGCGAGGCCTCCAGCTGCGGGCCGCAGTCGCAGCGCAGCGAGCCGAAGACGTCACCGGTCAGGCACTCGGAGTGGACCCGCACCAGGACGTCCTCGCCGTCCGGCAGCCGCCCCTCCGCGTCCAGGCCGCCGGCCACCAGTGCGAGGTGCTCGACGCCGTCGATGGTGCCCCGGTAGCCGACGGCGGTGAACTCCCCGTGCACGGTGGGCAGGGCGGTCGCGGCGGCCCGGTCGACGTGCAGTTCGGTGCGCCGGCGGTAGGCGATCAGGTCCTCGATGGAGATGATCGCGAGGCCGTGCTCGCGGGCGAAGGCGACCAGCTCGGGCAGCCGGGCCATGGTGCCGTCGTCGTTGACCACCTCGGCGATCGCGCCGGCCGGCGGCAGCCCGGCGAGCCGGGCCAGGTCGACGGCGGCCTCGGTGTGGCCGGGGCGGACCAGCACGCCGCCCTCGACGGCGCGCAGCGGGAAGACGTGCCCGGGGCGGGTGAGGTCGCCGGGCTCGGTGCCGGGCGAGGAGAGCAGCCGTACGGTGCGGGCGCGGTCGGCGGCGGAGATGCCGGTGTCGACCCCCTCCCGGGCGTCCACCGAGACGGTGTACGCGGTGCCCTTGCGGTCCTCGTTGACCTGGGTCATCGGCGGGAGCTTGAGGCGGTCCAGCTCCTCGCCGGTCATCGGGGCGCAGATCACGCCGGAGCTGTAGCGGATGGTGAAGGCCATCAGCTCGGCGGTCGCGGCGGACGCGGCGAAGACGATGTCGCCCTCGTTCTCGCGGTCCTCGTCGTCGACCACGACCACGGCGCGGCCGAGGGCGATGTCGGCGATCGCCCGCTCGACCGGGTCGAGGACGAGCTCGGGGTCGGACTCGGGCCCGGGCCCGGCGGCGCCGCTGGTGGACTGGTTCTCGGTCATCTCGGTCATACCGTGGCTCCCTGCGGGGCGGTGGCGGACTTGGCGCGCGGCTCACGGGTGCTCAGCCACCAGGACCGCAGGCCGAGCAGCACCAGGACGAAGTAGACGGAGTAGGTGAGGCCGGAGAAGGTGTAGCCGCTGTTGAAGGCGAACGGCACGCCGACCGCGTCGACCGCGATCCAGGCGAACCAGAACTCCACCCAGCCGCGGGCCTGGGCGACCATCGCGGCCAGCGTGCCGACGAAGATGTAGGCGTCCGACCAGGGGCTCCAGGACAGGCTGGGGTAGGACGTGAAGAGCAGGGCGAGCCCGACCGTGCCGGCCGCCGTACCCGCCGCCAGCGCGATCCGCTCGCGCCAACTCGCGAACCGTACGGCGATCGTGCCGCCGTCGCGGCGGCCCCGCTGCCACTGCGCCCAGCCCCAGGCGGCGGTGACGATCACGATCAGCTGCTTGCCGATCAGGCCGGGGACGTGGCCGCCGAGGTAGGCGGCGATCAGCACCGCGCCGGACAGCAGCTGGACCGGCCAGCTCCAGACCGAGCGGCGCCAGCCGAGCGCGAGCCCGCCGAGGCCGAGGATGTTGCCGAACATGTCGGCCCACTTGACGTGTTCGCCGAGGACGGTGAACGCCTCGCCGCTGAGCCAGCTCATTCGGACTCCCCCGGGGTTCCGTCGACCGGCAGGCCGGACGGGGTGGACAGGTCGGACGGGTTCGGGCGGTTGGGCAGGTTCGGGAAGTCGGGCAGGTTCGGGAAGTTGGGCAGGGTGCGGGACTCCAGGAGGCGCTCGACGTACTTCGCGAGCACGTCCACCTCCAGGTTGACGCCCTCCCCGACGGCCTTGGCGCCGAGCGTGGTCAGCGCGAGGGTGGTCGGGATGAGGCTGACGGTGAAGCTGTCCTCGGCCGCCTCCACCACGGTGAGGCTGACGCCGTCGACCGTGATCGAGCCCTTCTCCACCAGGTAGCGGGAGATCGTGTCGGGCAGCGAGAACCGCAGCACCTCCCAGCGCAGCTCGCCCGCCGCGTCGCGCTCGCCCGGCTCGCGGCTCAACAGCCGCCCGGTGGCGTCGACATGGCCCTGGACGAGGTGGCCGCCCAGCCGGGCGCCGAGCGCCATGGCGCGCTCCAGATTGACCCGGGAGCCGGGTGCCAGCTCGCCGAGGCTGGAGCGGTGCAGCGTCTCGGCCATCACGTCGGCGCTGAACTCACCGGTGCCGGCGGCCAGTTCCGCCGGGCTGTCGACGACGGTCAGGCACACGCCGTTGACCGCGATGGAGTCGCCGTGCCGGGCACCCGTACAGACCACCGGGCCGCGCAGGCGGATCCGCGAGGAGTCGCCGATCTCCTCGATCGACACGACCTCGCCGAGCTCTTCGATGATGCCGGTGAACACCCGGGTTCTCCTCGCGCTTGGGGCGCGGACTCCGGGGCGGCATGGGAGATGACACGGACGGGCACCGGCGCACGGACCCGGGGCACACCCGTCGCCGGGGATGCCGAGGCCACCGGGAGATCGCTCGCCCGGCACGGGAGACACCGCTCCCGTCGTTCACCTGACCGGGGCCCGGGAGGCAGTCTCCTGCCGCTGGACCCACGGGTACTGCTCTTCGTCCGCCCGCGCACGCCTCCCATCCGGACTTTAACCGTCGGTCCAGGAATTTCACCTGGTCAACCGGCCGCTGGCTGCGGACGGGTCGCGGACTGTAACCGCCGGTTCGGATTTTCACCGACCCCGGAGTGCGCTGAACGTCACTGCTTGATGCCGTCATTGTGCCACGGTCGGCGCAAGCGCCGGGAGGGCCTCCGGCTGTGGTCTGTTTCACGGGCTTGCGGGGAATGCGCGGCGGGGTGCTACGTGGCTCCGCCCGGGGGGGCGAGCGCGCCTGGAGGGCCACGTGCTCAGAGGGCCGCGGGGGCGGCGATCGACGTGAAGTGGGTGACCTCCGGCGGGTGGGCGAGGTAGCTCAGCTCGCCCTCCGACCAGACCGGCCGGATCCGCCACATCGGCCCCGCGTACCCGCGCAGCGCCTCCTCGTCGCGCCAGCGGCTCAGCACCAGCACCCGGTGCCCGTCCTCGGACACCGAGCGCAGCAGCTCGCCGCCGAGGCAGCCGTCGGTCCGCCCGAGCTGCGGGATCACCTGGGCGGCCAGGTGCGCGCAGAACTCCTCGATGCGACCGGCCGAGACCTGCCCGGCCCAGATCCTGACGATCACGACCACCACCTCCAGCTGCTGCGGCTGGCGTCCCGCGCCCGGGCATCCCTCGCCCGGGCACGCTGACCCTGACCCGGTGGTCCCCGCCCCGGCGGGCCCCGTGCCAGTGGTCCCTGGCCCCCATTATGAGCGGAAAACCGCTGGTGGGGAGGGGTGGGACCGGAATTTCACGGAGGGTTGCCGGGGCCCGGGGAGCGGGGTGCACCGAGCGGCCTCGGCTACATTCCCGGTATGACGACCACACCGGAATCTGTCGTTTCGTCAACCACCGCACCGAACCGGCCGGGCAGCCTGTTCGACGCCCTCCACGCGGGCGCGCTCAGCGATCCCGCCCAGCTGCGCGAGATCTACGAGCAGCCCGGCGACCAGGCGCGCCGCAAGCAGGTCGACCACCTGCACGAGGTCGCCCAGCGCCTGATCGCCTGCTCCCCGCTGGTCTTCCTGGCCAGCATGGACGCCACCGGGCGCTGCGACGTCTCCCCGCGCGGCGGGCCGGCCGGGCTGGTCTCGGTGCTCGACGAGTACACCCTGGCCATTCCGGACGCCACCGGCAACAAGCGCTTGGACACCCTGCACAACATCCTGGAGACCGGCCGGGTCGGGCTGCTCTTCGTCGTCCCCGGCCGGGACGCCACGCTGCGGGTCAACGGGCGGGCCTGCGTCTCGACCGACCCGGAGCTGCTGCGGCAGCTGACCGCCGTCGGCAAGCCGCCGCGCAGCGCGATCGTGGTCGCCGTCGAGGAGGTGTACGGGCACTGCCCGAAGGCCTTCCTGCGCTCCTCGGCATGGAAGCCGGAGAACTGGCTCGCCAAGGACACGCAGCCGAGCTCGGCGGAGGTCACGCTCTCGCACCTGCGGGACGAGTCGCTGACCGTGGAGATGATCGAGCAGTACGAGCGGGAGGCGCTGCTGTACCGGTACGAGTGAGGTGCCGGGGCTGCGGGGGGCCGCGGGGGCCTGCGGGGGGCCGCGGGGGCCTTCTCGCGGGGTGGTCGGTGAGTGGCCGGCGGCTGGCTGGCGGTCGGCTCGGCGGATGCCCGGCGGCCGGCCCGGACGGGTCGGGCGCCGGGCCGCGCGCCCGGCCGGCCCCGGGACTCAGGCCGCCTTGGGAACGTCCACCACGGGCGCGCCGTCGGCGGCCCGCTGGACCGCCTCGACGCCCTTGTGGGCCGCGTCCTTGCTGGCGTAGCCCTGGCCGGTGGCGACGATCTCGCCGTTGCCCGCCTTGAGCCGGAACCGGTACTTGCCACCGGCGTCCTGATAGACCTCGAACTTGCCCGACATCCGGGCCACCTCCTCGCGGGGCCTCCTCGTGGAGCGCTCGATGCGCCCGCTGTCCGGCCCCCGGCGCCACCGTGCCCCCGGCACCGCCCCGGCCGCACCCGGGCGGCAGCCGGACGGGTGATGCCGGGCCCGCCGGGGTTTGCGGAGGTGCCGGGACGGCCGGCCGGTGGTTTGAATGGACGGATGGACTGCGTCTTCTGTGCGGTGGTGGCGGGCGAGGAGCCGGCGCACCGGGTGCTGGACGACGCGGTGGCGGTGGCCTTCCTGGACCGTCGGCCGCTGTTCCCCGGGCACGTCCTGGTCGTGCCGCGCACCCACCACCCGACGCTGGCCGACCTGCCCGCGGCCGAGGTCGGGCCGTTCTTCCTGCGGGTGCAGCGGGTGGCGGGGGCCGTCGAACACGGGCTGGGCGCGGCGGGCAGTTTCGTGGCGGCGAACAACCGGATCAGCCAGTCGGTGCCGCACCTGCACGTCCACGTGGTGCCGCGCAATCCGAAGGACGGGCTGCGCGGGTTCTTCTGGCCTCGGCGGCGGTATCCGGACGAGGCGGGGGCGGCGGAGGTCGCGGCCCGGCTGCGGGAGGCGTTGGAGGACTGAGGGGGTGGGGCTCCGGCTCCCTGCCCTGCTGTGGGGATCGCGCGGGGGCCGGCCGGGGTCGTACTTCCGCAGGAGCATCGGCGGGGTCGATATCGTTTTCCGGGCGGACGATCCGGCCGAACGGGGCGCCGGGGCGTGTCTTCGAACTCCCGTCGTCCGCCCGGAGGGCGGGCGGGGCGGCGTTGGGGTGCGTGCATCGCAAGGCGGAGGAGGGAGCCACTGCGGAGCATT
>NZ_JBHVET010000411.1:0-7486 GCF_042802135.1 Kitasatospora sp. NPDC057512 | reverse complement strand
ACAGCCCTCGGGCGTGCTCCGTACTGCTCGTTCCCCGGTTCAGCCGAACCAGGGGAATACCGGAGGCCTAGTGGTCCCCTTTGGGGGGTGTGGTGGTGGGGTCGCTCCCTTTCGGCGGCTCGGCCGCCTTGGTGTACAGCTGGATCTGGGTGTTCGGGTCGACCTGGGTGCCGGCCGGCGGGTTGCTCTGGAGGATCGTCGCGTTCGGGTCCTGGGGACCGCTGACCACGACGTAGGTCAGGCCGAGCGCCTTCAGCTGGTCCGCGGCGGCGCCCAGCTTGACGTTCGCCAGCGGCGGGACCTGGGGCTTGTCCTGCGCCTTGTAGATGGTCAGCGAGATCTTGGTGTTGGCCGGGACCTTGGTGTTGGGCTGGACCGACTGGTTGGCGACGGTGTTGACCTTGCTCGGGTCGGGGGCCGTCGCGGTCTTCGAGACGTCCACCTGGAAGCCGAGGCCCTGGAGGGTCGCCTGCGCGTCCTCCTTCTGGGACCCGACCACGTTCGGGACGGTCACCTTGGCCTTGCCCTGCGACACGGTCAGCTTGATCGGGGTGCTCGGGTCGACGGCCGCGTTGGGCGCCGGGTCCTGGGCGGTGACGGTGTCCTGCGGGGCGGTGTCGTCGTCCTTGTACTCGGTGGTGACGTTGGTGAAGCCGAGGTCGGCGAGCGCCTTGGTGGCCTGGTCCTTGGGCTTGCCCACCACGCCGGGGACCTGCGCCTTGGCCGGGCCCGAGGAGACCTGCACCGTGATGGTGGAGGTCTCGGCGACCTGGGTGCCGGACACCGGGTTCTGGGTGCAGACCTGGTCCTTCTTGATGTTGGTGTCCGGGCAGGCGACCTTGTCGCCCTCGGTCACCACGAGCTTGGCACCAGCCGCGGCGGCGGCCGTCTTGGCCTCCGCCAGGGTCTTGCCGACCAGGTTCGGCGCGGTGACCTTCGCGGCCTCCTTGTTGCCCTTGTCGGCGAACATCGCCTGGGCGACGAAGAAGGTGCCGACCAGGACCAGCACGGCGGCCACCGCCAGCACGATCCAGGAGGTGTTGCTCTTCTTCGGCGGGTCCTCGCCCCGCCGGCCCCCGCCGCGGCCGTAGCCGTCGTCGTTGCCGCCCGCCTGGCCGGCGTAGGTCTGGCCGTAGCCGTCGTCCTGGTAGCCGCCCTGCTGCCCGTAGCCGGGCTGCCCGGAGGCCTGCGGCAGGACGGTGGTCGGGCCGCCGGGCTGCTGCGGCAGCACGTTGGTCTGGCCGTACGGGTCGTGCTGCTGCGGGTAGCCGTTCTGGTCGTAGCCGTAGCCGCCCGGGCCCATGCCGTACGCGGCCTGCTGGGCGGCGGCCACCGGCAGGCCGTCGAGGAAGCGCTCGATGTCGTCGCGCATCTCGTCGGCGCTCTGGTAGCGGTAGTCGCGGTCCTTGGCGAGCGCCTTCAGCACGATCGCGTCGACCTCGGGGCGCACCTCGGGGTCGAAGACGGACGGCGGCTGCGGCTCCTCCCGGACGTGCTGGTAGGCCACCGCGACGGGCGAGTCGCCGACGAACGGCGGGCGCACGGTCAGCAGCTCGTAGAGCAGGCAGCCGGTGGAGTAGAGGTCGGAGCGGGCGTCGACCTGCTCGCCCTTGGCCTGCTCGGGGGAGAGGTACTGGGCGGTGCCGATGACGGCCGAGGTCTGCGTCATGGTCATCCCGGCGTCACCCATCGCACGGGCGATGCCGAAGTCCATGACCTTGACGTTGCCCTGCCGGGTCAGCATCACGTTGGCCGGCTTGATGTCGCGGTGCACGATGCCGGCCCGGTGCGAGTACTCCAGGGCCTGGAGGATGCCGATGGTCATCTCCAGCGCGCGCTCGGGCAGCAGCCGGCGGCCGGAGTGCAGCAGCTCGCGCAGCGTGGACCCCTCGACGTACTCCATCACGATGTACGGGATGGAGATGCCGTCGATGTAGTCCTCGCCGGTGTCGTACACGGCGACGATGGCGGGGTGGTTCAGGGACGCCGCCGACTGCGCCTCGCGGCGGAACCGGGCCTGGAACGACGGATCCCGGGCCATGTCGGCCCGGAGCGTCTTCACAGCGACGGAGCGGCCGAGTCGGGTGTCATGGGCGAGGTACACCTCGGCCATGCCGCCGCGTCCGAGGACGCCGCCGAGCTCGTACCTGCCGCCGAGGCGACGAGGCTCTTCCATAGTTCCGACCCTCTCCCTCACCCGCCGGTGAGGTTGTGACGTAGGTGTCCCCGCACGCTCTGGGTGACGCCGCGCGGTCCGCGACCGGTTCTCCGGCCGGGCCGTGCGGTGCCTCGCGGGCGGCAACGGGCACACCCGCTGCTGGCGGATACGCTACCGGTCGGACCGCAGCGGACCGGAGTCAGCCGTCGGCCGATACCAGACCGGTATCCGGACGGGGCTGCCCATCGTGACATTCCCCTCACCCCGGACCCGCGCTCCTACTTGCCGAGTGCGGCCTGCATCACCGCCTTGGCGATCGGGGCCGCGAGCCGGCCGCCGCTGATGCCGTCGCGGTTCTGGGAGCCGTCCTCGACCACCACCGCGACCGCGACCGACTGGCCGTCCGGGGTCTTGGCCCAGGAGGTGAACCAGGCGAACGGGAGCCCGGCGTTGTCCTCGCCGTGCTGCGCGGTGCCGGTCTTGCCGCCGACCTGGAGGCCGGGGATCTTGGCGTTGGTGCCGGTGCCGTTCTCGACCACCGAGACCATCAGGTCCTGCATCTTCTTCGCGGTGTCCGGGCTCATCGCCTGGGAGAACTGCTTCTCGGTGTGCTTGGAGACGGTGGTCAGCGTGGCCGAGCGCTCCTGGTCGACCAGGTACGGCTGCATCAGGCTGCCGTTGTTGGCGATCGCGGCGGAGACCATGGCCATCTGGAGCGGGGTGGCGCGGGTGTCGTGCTGGCCGATCGAGTCCTGGGCGGTGCCGTCCGCGCTCGGGCTGTCCGGGAAGACGCTCTTCTCGGAGCGGACCGGGGTGTCGACCGTGCTGTTGAAGCCGAACTTCTCGGCCTGCGCCCGCATCCGCTCCTTGCCCAGGTCCGCGCCCATCTTGGCGAAGACCGTGTTGCAGGACTGGTCCATCCCGGACTTGACGGTGGCGTTCTCGCAGCGCTCGTTCGGGCTCTCGTTCTTCAGCTGGGTGGTCGTGCCGGGCAGGATGTACGGCTCCGGCGTGTCCGTGGCGTCGTCGATGCCCTGGTACCGGCCGTTCTCGAACGCCGCGGTCGCGGTGACCAGCTTGAAGGTCGAGCCGGGCGGATAGGTCTCCTTCAGCGCCCGGTTGAGCATCGGCTTGTTCGGGTCCGCGTTGAGGTCCGTCCAGGCCTTGGTGTCGGCGCCCTCGCCGCCGGCGAAGGCGCCGGGGTCGTAGGAGGGGGTGGAGACCAGGCCCAGGATCGCGCCGGTCTTCGGGTCGAGCGCGACCACCGCGCCCTTCTTGTTGCCCATCGCGTCGAAGGCGGCCTTCTGGACCTTGGCGTTGATGGTGGTGACGACGTCGCCGCCGCGCTTCTGCTCGCCCGTCAGCATGTCCAGGGTGTTGCGGAAGAACAGCCGGTCGTCGGTGCCGGAGAGGATGCCGTCCTCCAGGTTCTCCAACTGGCTGGAGCCGTAGGCCTGGGAGGAGTAGCCGGTCACCGGGGCGTACATCGGGCCGTCGACCCAGGAGCGCTTGTACTTGTAGCGCAGGCCGTTGACGAAGTCGGACTTCGTGACCGGCTGGCCGCTGACGATGATGTTGCCGCGCGGGTGGGCGTACCGGTCGTACAGCTGGCGCTTGTTGTTCTTGTTGGTGGCCCAGGACTCGGCCTGGACGCCCTGCACCCAGTTGGTGCGCACCATCAGGGCCAGGATCAGTACGAGGCAGAAGATCGATACCCGGCGGATCGGCTTGTTCATCGGGCGGGTCCTTCCTGGCCCTCGGCGGCCGGGGCCGGTTCGGCCCCCGGTCGGCGGGCGCTGTCGCTGATCTTCAGCAGGATCGCGACCAGTGCCCAGTTGGCGACCACGGACGAACCGCCCTGCGCGAGGAACGGCATGGTCATACCGGTGAGCGGGATCAGCCCGGTGACGCCGCCGGCCACGACGAACACCTGGATCGCCATCGCGGAGGAGAGGCCGACGGCGAACAGCTTGCCGAACGGGTCGCGGGCGGCGAGCGCGGTGCGCAGGCCGCGCTGCACCAGCAGGGCGTACAGCAGGAAGATCGCCATCAGGCCGGTGAGCCCGAGCTCCTCGCCGAAGGACCCCAGGATGAAGTCGCTCTTGGCGGCGAAGGCGATCAGCCAGGAGCGGCCCTGGCCCAGGCCCGAGCCGGTGACCCCGCCGGAGCCGAGCGCCATCAGCGACTGGCCGATCTGCTCGGTGGCGCCCTTCGGCGGGTTGGCGCCGAAGGCGGCCATCGGGTCGAGCCAGGCGTCGATGCGGACCTTCACGTGGCTCGCGGTCGAGGCGACCGCGACCGCGCCGCCGACCGACATCAGCAGGCCGAACAGGATCCAGCTGGTCCGCTCGGTGGCGACGTAGAGCATCACCACGAACAGGCCGAAGAACAGGAAGGACGTGCCCAGGTCGTTCTCGAAGATCAGGATCAGCAGGCTGAGCAGCCAGATCACGATGATCGGGCCGAGGTCGCGGCCGCGCGGCAGGTACAGGCCCATGAACCGGCGGCTGGCCAGCGCCAGCGCGTCCCGCTTGACCATCAGGTAGCCGGCGAAGAACACGGTCAGGACGATCTTGGCGAACTCGCCCGGCTGGATGGAGAAGCTGCCCATCCGGATCCAGATCTTGGCGCCGAAGTCCTCCGCCCGGGACGGGAAGAAGGCCGGCGCCGCGAGCAGGACCAGGGCCACCACCATCGAGATGTAGGTGTACCGCTGGAGCACCCGGTGGTCCTTCAGCAGCACCATCACCCCGATGAAGCCGGCGATCCCGAGGGCCGACCACATCAGCTGGTTCTCGGCCGCCGGGTAGTTGCCCCGGAGCAGCTTGCCCGCCTTGTCCAGCCGCCAGATCATCACCACCCCGAGCCCGTTGAGCAGAGTGGCGATCGGCAGCATCAGCGGGTCCGCGTACGGCGCGAAGCGGCGCACCAGCAGGTGCGCGACCAGCGCCAGGGCGCCCATGCCGAGCCCGTAGCCGAGCATGCCCGCGGGCAGCTTGCCGTCCATCGCGAGGCCGACGTTGGCGTACGCGAGGACCGGCAGCAGCACCGCGAAGGCCAGCAGGGCCAGCTCGGTGTTGCGCCGGTTGGGCGCCCCCTGCGGGGAGATCGTGGTGTTGCCCCGCCGACGGGGGAGGGTGCGCTCGGCCGCCGCCCGGCGTCGGCCGGACCGGGTGGTTTCCTGGGTCAGGTCATAGCTGCTCACGTGGTGACCGCTCCCTGACGGCCGGCAAACCCGCTCGGGGCGGTCCTATGTCGGATCACGGACGTCACTGCTTGGGGCAGGAGTTGGCCCGGCTGAGTTCCTCTTCGGTCAGTGGGGGGGCCTGGTCGCCCTGCGCGCCGGCGGCCGGAGGGGTCGCGTTCGGCGCCGGGGCGGGTGCCGTCGGGGCGGTCGGCGAGGCCGGGGGCGCGGTGGTCGGCGTCGTGGCGGCCGGACCGCGGTTCTTCTCGGTCGGGGTGGGCGTGCCGGCCAGGTACGCGGCCTGCGTCGCCTGGGTGGCCTGGGTGGCGGCCGGGGCGGTCGCCTTCGCGGCCCGCTGGCAGAGCTGGACCCAGCCGTCGAGCTCGTTGACCGTCGACTGGGCGTCCTTCATGCTGCCGACCGAGATGGTCTTCTTCACGTGGACCTGCTGGTCCTCGGGCAGCCACTTCAGCTGGATCCTGCTGAACGAGGAGTGCACCGAGGACAGGCTCACACCGGCCAGGTTCTGGTTGATGCCCTGGTAGATCGCGACGTGGTCGTCCTGGGTGCCGACGTAGTACTGGTCCTGGGTCCACTGGTAGCCGAAGTAGCCGGCGCCGCCGAGCAGGCCCAGCGTGACCAGGGCGGCCAGCGAGACCGTCAGGCCCTTGCGCCTGCGCTTCGCGGGCCGCTCCTCGTCGAAGTCCTCGGTGCCGTACACCGAGGGCTCGCCGGAGCCGGGGCCGTACTCGCCCTCGTAGCCCTCGGCGGGGCCGAAGCCGTTCTGGGCGGGGCCGAAGCCCTCCGCGTAGCCCTCGGCCGGGCCGAAGGCGCCCTGCGGGCCGCGGCCGAGGCCGGCGGCGCGGCCGGCCGGGGTGTCCGCGATCGAGCGGTCGGCGGCGGCCGAGGACGGCGGGGCGTCGGCGACCGCGCCGACCACCACCGGGACGTCGTTGAACTGGCCGCTCATGGTGTCCGTGGCGCCGACGTCGATGACGTCCGCCACGATGCAGGTGATGTTGTCCGGACCGCCGCCGCGCAGCGCGAGCTGGATCAGCTCCTGCACGGTCTGCTCGGGCGCGTAGTAGCTGCCGAGGGTGTCCTGGAGGGTCTGGTGGCTGACCGGGCCGGAGAGGCCGTCGGAGCAGATCAGGTAGCGGTCGCCGGCCCGGACCTCGCGGATCGACAGGTCGGGCTCGACCTGGCCGCGGCCGTCCAGCGCCCGCATCAGCAGCGAGCGCTGCGGGTGGGTCTCGGCCTCCTCGGGCGTGATCCGGCCCTCGTCGACCAGGCGCTGCACCCAGGTGTGGTCCTGGGTGATCTGCACCAGGGAACCGTCGCGCAGCAGGTAGGCGCGGGAGTCGCCGACGTGCACCATGCCCATCCGCTGGCCCGTCCACAGCATGGCGGTGAGCGTGCAGCCCATGCCCTCCAGCTGCGGGTCCTCCTCGACCATCTGCCGGAGCCGGTCGTTGGCGCCCTGGACGGCGTCGCCCAGCAGGGTCAGCAGGTCGGGGCCCGGCACGTCCTCGTCCAGCCGGACGATCGAGCCGAGCACCTCGGAGGAAGCGACCTCGCCGGCCGCGGCGCCGCCCATGCCGTCGGCCACGGCCAGCAGCCGCGGCCCGGCGTAGCCGGAGTCCTCGTTCCCCTCCCGGATCAGTCCCTTGTGGGAGCCGGCGGCGAAGCGCAGCACCAGGGTCATGCGACCTGTGCCCCCCTCTGGGTCATGGACGGGATGCTGTCCCTCATGCGCTACTACTTCCGCAGTTCGATGACGGTCCTGCCGATACGGATCGGCATGCCCGGCTGGAGCGGAGTGGGCGCGGTCAGGCGCTGCCGGTCCAGATAGGTGCCGTTGGTGGAGCCTAGATCCTCGACCGTCCACTGCCCAGTCTGATCCGGATAGATCCTGGCATGCCGGGAGGACGCGTAGTCGTCGTCCAGCACGATGGTGGAGTCGTGCGCGCGGCCGAGCGTGATGGTCTGGCCCTGGAGCGCCACCGTGGTGCCGGCCAGCGAGCCCTGCACCACGACGAGCTGGGTCGGACCGCCGCGGCGGCGCCCGCCGCCGCCCTGGGTCTGGGCCGCCGCCGGGCCGGCCTGGGTCGGCGCCGCGGCGCGTGCGGCGGTCGCGGTGGCCG
>NZ_JBHVET010000410.1:0-7495 GCF_042802135.1 Kitasatospora sp. NPDC057512 | reverse complement strand
CGATCAGCCCGTGCCCGCCCCGCCCGTGTCGGTCGCCGCGCGGCCCGCGACGAGGGGTCACACCCCCGGGATCAGCCCCGGAGGCGCCCCGGCGTCACTTCTTCCACTTGGTCAGCGGACCGTCGCTGGCGCTGTAGCGGCGGAACGCGTAGACCGCGGCGCCGTCGTCCGAGATCAGGTACTCGGAGGTGCTGCTGCCGATGCCCATGCTGCTCGGCATCGCCATGGTGCCGAGGTCGGACATCGAGCCGTCGGTCGGCGAGAGCGTCACCAGCCGGGCCGGCTTGTTGTAGCCCTGGTCGACGATCGCGCGGACCTTGCCGTCCTTGTCGGTGCCGGCCACCAGGCGCATGTCGTTGCTCGTCGAACCGGAGTTGGCCGACCACAGCCGCTTGCCGGTGTTCAGGTCGTAGGCGTTGATGCCCGGCTTGCCGCCGCCGACCTGGACGTACAGCGTGGTGCCGCTGACCACGTTGCGGGTGAGGGCCTCGTCCTGGCCGGAGAGGCGCAGGCTGTCCGCGCCGGGCTCCTTGACGGACATCTGGGTGCCCGGCTTGTTGTCCTTGTCGAACGGCAGGACGTAGTCGCCCTGCGGGCCGTTGGTCATCAGCAGCACCAGCGGCTTGTCCTGGACGACCGAGTCGACCTCCTCGATGTTGCCGGCGAGGGTGATCGGGGTGCTGGCCGGCTTGCCGGTCTCGGCGTTGACGATGACCAGCTGCGACTTCGGGCCGCTGGTGCCGTAGCAGCGGTCGCTGACCGCGATCTGGACGCCGGCCGCCTTGCCGCGCAGGACGCAGTCCTTGTCGCGCGGCTGGTACTGCCAGGCCGGCTGGCCGTTGGCGATGTTCAGGGCGGCGACGGTGTTGCCGCCGACGGCGACGACGTTCTCGGTGACGCTGAGGGTCGGCGAGGACATCCGGTCGGCCGAGACCTTGGCGCTCCAGAGCAGCTTGCCCTGGGCCAGGTCGACGGCGCCGACGGTGGAGCAGTCGCTGTCACCGGTGTTGAAGGAGACGGCGGCGACGCCCTTGGAGTTGGCGCCGTACGAGGCGGTGCACAGTTCCTTGCTGCCGGCCGGGGCGGCGATGGTCCACGCCTCCTTGCCGTCGGTCAGGTTGAAGGCCCTGATCCCGGAGCTGTCGACGCGCACGGCGAGCTTGTCGGTGCCCCAGACGCCGAGCATCTGGTTCGAGCTGTCCGCGTTGGCCGGCTTGGGGGCGCTCCAGGCGACGTTGAAGGCGGCGCCCTTGGGAGCGGGGCCGGGGGTGGGGCCGCTGCTGGTCCCGCCGTTGTCGGTGGTGCCGGTGCTGATCGGGTCCGGGCCCGGCGCGGGGGCCGGCTTGGGGTCCTTGAGCAGGACGACCAGGGCGGCCACGATCGAGATCGCCAGCACGCCGCCGATGATCCCGCCCCAGAGCATCACGGGGTTGCGCTGCTTCGGCGCGACGGGAGCGACGGGAGCGCCGGGGTAGGCGTACCCGGGCTGCTGCGGATAGGCGTAGCCGCCCGGGTTGTAGGCCTGCCCGGCGTCCGGGGCGCCGTACGGGGCACCGGGGACCGGGTCGTACGGGCCGACCGGCGCGGCGCCGGGCGGCGGCGGGGCCTGGCTGGGGAACCCGGGCGCGGTCGGCGCGTACGCCGCGTACTCCGGGCTGCCGACCGACGGCTGCGCGGGCGGCTGCGCGGGCGGTGCCGGCGGCTGGGCGGGCGGCGGGCCCGCGGGCGCGACCGGGCCGGGGGTGACCTGCCCCGGGACGGCGGCGCCGTCGAGCTGCGTCATCTGGTCCGCGACGGCGGCCGGATCGACACCGCCGCCCGGCGGGCGGCCGAACGAGACGCCCCGGTTGTCCTGCGGACCGCTGCCGGGCGTTTCGCCTGCCCCCGGCGTAGGGTGATCCCCTGCCATCTGATTCCCCGTCATGTCTGGATGTGTCCCCCTGCCGGTGCCGTCCACGGCCCCGCTGGGACGGGTGAGAAGTGGCACCATGTTAGTGGTGCGTGGTTTTCGGCCGTCGCCAGGACGGCGGTTCCCCGTCCCCGCAGGTCCAGGCCGCGCAACACCTTCACCCCCCGATCACCGCGTCCCCACCTGCGCGCCCCGGCTAGCCGGCCCGCGCCCCCACGCCCGCGCCCCCGCTCACCGCCCCGCGCCGGTCGGCCGCCGTCCGCGCCCCCTGCGCGCCCGCCCGCCGCAGCCGGGATCCCCGCCCGGGCCCCCGGGCCGTACCCTTCAGGAGTTGAAGGGGACGCCCGGCGGAGGGGTCCCCGCCCTGGGAGGGTGGATCATGTCGACGGACACACCGGGCTCGCAGTCGTCGCTGCACCGGGCGAACCTGGAACGGGTGCTCCGCGCGGTACGGATGGCCGGCTCGCTGACCCAGGCCGAGATCGCCCGCGGCACCGGACTGTCCGCGGCCACCGTGTCCAACATCGTGCGGGAGTTGAAGGAGAGCGGCACCGTCGTGGTCGCCGACACCTCCTCCGGCGGCCGCCGCGCCCGCAGCGTCTCGCTCAGCGGGGACGCCGGCATCGTGGTCGGCATCGACTTCGGCCACACCCACCTGCGCGTCGCGGTCGGCAACCTGGCCCACCGGGTGCTGGCCGAGGAGAGCGCCCCGATCGACGTCGACGTCTCCGCCCAGCAGGGCTTCGACCGCGCCGAGGCGATGGTCGAGCGGCTGCTGACGCAGGCGGGCTTCCGCCCCGACAAGGTGATCGGCGTCGGCCTCGGCGTGCCCGGCCCGATCGACGTGGAGACCGGCGCGCTCGGCTCCACCGCGATCCTGCCCGGCTGGACGGGCATCGCCCCGGGCCGGGAGCTGGCCGAGCGGCTCGACATGCCGGTGCACGTGGACAACGACGCCAACCTGGGCGCGCTCGGCGAGCTGGTCTGGGGCGCCGGCCGCGGGCTGAGCGACCTCGCCTACATCAAGGTCGCCAGCGGGGTCGGCGCCGGGCTGGTGGTGAACGGCCAGATCTACCGCGGCCCGGGCGGCACCGCGGGTGAGATCGGGCACATCACCCTGGACGAGGCGGGGCCGGTCTGCCGCTGCGGCAACCGCGGCTGCCTGGAGACCTTCGTCGGCTCCCGCTACCTGCTCTCACTGCTCGCCCCCACCCTCGGCCAGGACCTCAGCCTGCCCCGGGTGGTCGAGCTGGCCCAGCAGGGCGACCTCGGCTGCCGCCGGGTGATCGCCGACGCGGGCCGGCAGATCGGCACCGGCGTCGCCACCCTGTGCAACCTGCTCAACCCCCGCCGGGTGATCCTCGGGGGGGACCTCGCCGAGGCCGGTGAGCTGGTGCTCGCCCCGATCCGGGACTCGGTGGCCCGCTACGCGATCCCGAGCGCCGCCCGTCAGCTCTCGGTCGTCCCCGGCACCCTCGGCGGCCGGGCCGAGGTGCTCGGCGCACTGGCCCTGGTGATGAGCGAGATGGGGGAGTCCGGCGCGCTGGGCCGCGCCTGACACCGACGTCCGACCCGCCCGGCGCATTCGAATGCCCGTACGTCAATCCGGGGTGACCCGCCGTCCCGGCCCGACCTCCCGGAATGGCGGTAACCGAACGGTGGCACCGGGCGCGCCGCTTGGCGTCCGGCAGGCGGACATTAGACTCGACCGGTCGCCACCGGCCGGACCGTCGGACTGCCGCCGGACCGGGCAGCGACGCCCGTCGGACCGTCCGTGGTCCGCGAACACTGAACGAGGAGGAACGGGTGGCCCTGCTGACCCGCATTCGGGGACCGCGCGATCTCGACCGGCTCACGCCCGGACAGCTGGCCGCACTGGCCCAGGAGATCCGGACCTTCCTGGTGACCGAGGTCTCCAAGACGGGCGGCCACCTCGGGCCCAACCTCGGCGTGGTGGAGCTCACCATCGCGCTGCACCGGGTCTTCGACTCCCCGCGCGACCGCATCCTCTTCGACACCGGCCACCAGAGCTACGTCCACAAGCTGCTCACCGGCCGCCAGGACTTCTCCCGGCTGCGGATGAAGGGCGGCCTGTCCGGCTACCCGTCCCGCGCCGAGTCCGAGCACGACGTGATCGAGAACTCGCACGCCTCCACCGTCCTCTCGTACGCCGACGGCCTGGCCAAGGCCAACCAGATCCTGGGCAAGAACGACCCGGTCGTCGCGGTGATCGGCGACGGCGCGCTCACCGGCGGCATGGCCTGGGAGGCGCTCAACAACATCGCCGACGCCAAGGACCGCCCGCTCGTCATCGTCGTGAACGACAACGAGCGCTCGTACTCCCCGACCATCGGCGGCCTGGCCAACCACCTCGCCACCCTGCGCACCACCCAGGGCTACGAGCGCTTCCTGTCCTGGGGCAAGGACGCGCTCCAGCGCACCCCGGTGGTCGGCCAGCAGCTGTTCGAGACGCTGCACGGCGCCAAGAAGGGCCTCAAGGACTTCATCGCCCCGCAGGGCATGTTCGAGGACCTCGGCCTCAAGTACATCGGCCCGATCGACGGCCACGACCTGACCGCCCTGGAGTCCGCGCTGACCAAGGCGCGCGGCTTCGGCGGCCCGGTGATCGTGCACTGCCTCACCGAGAAGGGCCGCGGCTACCACGCCGCCGAGAACAACGACGAGGACCGCTTCCACGCGGTCGGCAAGATCCACCCGGAGACCGGCCTGCCGATCACGAGCGGCGGCGGCCGGAGCTGGACCTCGGTCTTCGCCGAGGAGATGGTCGCGCTCGGCCACGAGCGCGAGGACATCGTCGGCATCACCGCCGCCATGCTCCACCCGGTGGGCCTGGCCCCGTTCGCCGAGGCCTTCCCGGACCGGATCTTCGACGTCGGCATCGCCGAGCAGCACGCCGTCACCAGCGCGGCCGGCCTGGCCACCAACGGCCTGCACCCGGTGTTCGCGGTCTACGCGACCTTCCTCAACCGGGCCTTCGACCAGGTCCTGATGGACGTCGCCCTGCACAAGCTGGGCGTCACCTTCGTCCTGGACCGGGCCGGCGTCACCGGCGACGACGGCGCCTCGCACAACGGCATGTGGGACATGTCGATGCTGCAGATCATCCCGACCCTGCGACTGGCCGCCCCGCGCGACGCCGACCAGGTCCGCGCGCAGCTGCGCGAGGCCGTCGAGGTCAAGGACGCCCCGACCGTGGTCCGCTACTCCAAGGGCACGGTCGGCCCGGCCGTCCCCGCGGTCGGCCGGATCGGCGGCATGGACGTGCTGCGCGCCGCCGAGGAGCCCTCCGGCGCCCACCGCGCCGACGTGCTGATCGTCTCGGTCGGCGCGATGGCCCCCACCAGCCTGGAGGTCGCCGACCTGCTGGCCGCCCAGGGCGTCACCGCCACCGTGGTGGACCCGCGCTGGGTCAAGCCGGTGGACGAGGCCCTGCCGGGCCTGGCCGCCGAGCACCGGGTGGTCGTCACGATCGAGGACAACGGCCGGGTGGGCGGCGTCGGCGCCGCCGTGGCGCAGGCGCTGCGGGACGCGGACGTGGACCTGCCGGTGCGCGACTTCGGCATCCCGCAGGAGTTCCTGGACCACGCCAGCCGGGCCGAGATCCTGGCCGAGATCGGCCTGAACGCCCCGGACATCGCCCGAAAGGTGACGGCTCTGGTCGCCAAGCTGGACGCGGCGCCGGTCAAGGCCTGACCGGAGGCCGTCCGGGGGAGCGGTCACCCGTTCCGCAGACGACCGTTTGTCGTAACTCCGTAACAGTTCGTCACGGAACAAGCTGACAATCGCACTGAAAGGCGGGACCGGCGCCACCGGCGCCGATCCCGCCCGGTAGGTTGTCACCCGTGCCGACCCCCACCCGCCTCCGCCTCACCGGACTGGCCGAGCGCCTGCCCGAGCGCGTCCGTACCCGTCTTCTGACCGGGTACTGGACCAGGCTGGTGCCGGTGCTCGCGCTGGTCGCGCTGCTCACCCACATCCCCTCCTTCGCCCGGCCCGTCTGGAGCCCGGACGAGGGCTTCCTGGCCACCCAGGCCCGGATGCTGGCGGACGGCGGGGTGCTGTACGACACCGTGGTGGACCGCAAACCACCGCTGCTGCCCTGGCTCTACCAGGCCTGCTTCGCGGTCTTCGGCTCCGCCTCGCTCTGGCCGCTGCGCACCCTGGCGGTGGTGGCCCACCTGGTCACCGCGATCCTGCTGGCCTCGATCGCCCGCGGCCGCTGGGGCAACCGGGCCGGGGCCGGGGCCGGGCTGCTCTACCTGCTGGTCTCCATCGGGCTCTCCCCGGAGGACACCCAGGCGGCGACCTTCGAGGTCTTCATGCTGCCCGCCATGGTGGCCGCCTTCCGGTACGCCGAACGGCGCCGCTGGCTGGCCGCGGGCATCGCGGTCGCCCTGTGCTCACTGACCAAGCAGACCGGCGGCGCGGTGCTGCTGCCGGTGCTCTGGATGCTGTTCCAGGACGCCCGCCGGCGCGGGGTGCGCTGGCCGCCCGCGCTGTTCAAGATCGGGTTCGGCTTCACGCTGCCGATAGCGCTGGTCGCGGTGATCCTCACCAAGCCCAAGGGCTTCCTCTTCTGGGTGGTCACCGGCAGCGGCGACTACGCCTCCTTCGGCGGCGCCTGGCTCCAGATGCTCGGCCGGGCGTTCGGCAACTCGGCCATCCTGGTCGCGGCCGGCCTGGGCTTCCTGCTCCCGGTCGGGCGCCGGCTCTGGCTCAAGCACCGCCACCGCCCGCTGCCGGTGGCCGGCGAGGAGCACGGCTCGACCACCGACCTGTGGGTCTGGCTGCTCTCCTCGGTCGTCGCGGTCAGCGTGGGCTTCCACTTCTTCGGCCACTACTACCTCCAGCTGATCCCGCCGCTGGTGCTGCTGGGCACCGGGGCGGTCGCCACCTCGGCGATCCGCTGGAAGCCCGTCCTGCTGTACACCACGGCCGCCGCCACGGTGTTCTGGAGCCTGGCGCTGGCCTGGCCGGGGGAGCGGCTCAACCGCACCACGGAGGTCGCCACCGCCGTCGCCGCCCAGACCACCCCCAAGGACACCGTGCTGGTCTGGGGCATGCACCCCGAGCTGTACTGGCTGGCCGACCGCAAGCCCGCCACCCGCTACCTGACCGCCGGCTTCCTCACCAACTACAGCGGCGGCAAGGACGGCAACCAGAACGTCGGCGAGCAGTTCAGCGTCTCCAACGCCTGGCAGACCTTCGACAAGGAGCTGGCCAACGGCCTGCCCGAGGTCGTGGTCGACGACTCCGGCATCGCCCCGTACCAGCCGGTCATGGTCCCCCGGATCGAGAACCTGCTGGACACCCACTACGAGATGGTCGGCGTCTTCGCCGACACCGTGGTCTACCGCCTCAAGCACTGAGGCGGCCCGCACCCGGGCGGTCGGCGGTGGCGCCGTACACACCGGGTTCCCGGCGCCGCCGTACACACGGGCTTCTTCCCGGCGCCGCCGTACACGCCGGGTTCCGGCGGCAGCACTGTACACAGGACTTCGGGGCGGAAACGCCGTACACGCCGCGTCCGGGTGGCAGCCCCGTACACAGGCAGGAGCCCCGGTG
>NZ_JBHVET010000409.1:0-7499 GCF_042802135.1 Kitasatospora sp. NPDC057512 | reverse complement strand
CCTGTGGGATCGGCCACAGGCCCCCGCGCGCCGGAGACCCTGCGCGCGGGGCGCGCGCGCCGCCCGCGCGGTTCGTACGCCCAACCCGCGCAGGCCTCCTGACGGCACGCCCGCAACCGTTCCGATCGGCCGAAACCCGGTGGACGCCCGGCGCTCCGGCGCCACCACCCGCCCCCGTCCCGTCGACGCCGGGCGGTACCCGTGGATAGGGTCGGACCCCATGGCTGGCAGAGCGCCGGGCACACCGCCCCAGACGACTGCGACGAGGCCCGGCGCCGCCCCGGCGTCCGAGTCCGTGACGGCCCGGTTGCGCAAGAGGCTCCGCCGGGTCCGCCGAAGGCTGCGCACGGCCGGGGTGGACTACTTCCGCGGCGGCGCCGCCGACTGGCCGGTGCTCTGCGCGCTCGCCCTGCTCGTCCCGCTGCTGATCATGCTCAACATCTGGATCCCCGGCTGGGCCCCGCCCACCTCCCTGGTCCTGCCGATCCTGGCCGGCGCCCTGCTGCTGCGCCCCGGCAGCCTGGTGGTGCTGTACGCGCTGGCCGCGCTCGGCCTCTCCTCCGAGTCCGTGATCCACACCGGCCAGCGGGTCGCCAGCAACAACCCCGAGGCGTACCTCTACGGAGTGACCCCGGGCGCGGCCCTGGTGGTCGGCGCCGCCGGCGTGGGCGGCCTGCTGCTCGCCCAGTTCCGGGCCCGGGTCGGCGTGCCCTGGTGGGGCGGCTCCACCATGCTGTTCGACCTGCGCGAGCGGCTGCGGGTGCAGAGCCGGGTGCCCGAGCTGCCGGACGGCTGGCACGCGGACATGGCGCTGCGCCCGGCCGGCGGCCAGTCCTTCTCCGGGGACTTCGTGGTCGCCGCACGCACCGGCCCCGGCCAGCGGCTGCTGGAGGTGGTCCTCGCGGACGTCTCCGGCAAGGGCATGGACGCCGGCTCCCGCGCCCTGCTGCTCTCCGGCGCCTTCGGCGGCCTGGTCGGCTCGCTGCCCGCGCACGACTTCCTGCCCGCCGCCAACGGCTACCTGCTGCGCCAGTCCTGGGAGGAGGGCTTCGCCACCGCCGTCCACCTGGTGCTGGACCTGGACACCGGCGAGTACGAGCTGCTCTCGGCCGGGCACCTGCCGGGCATGCAGCGGCTGGCCGGGGAGGGGCGCTGGGAGGTCAAGCAGGCCGAGGGCCCGCTGCTGGGGATCTACGACGGCGCCAAGTTCGAGGGCGTGCGCGGCCGGCTGAACCGGGGCGACGTGCTGATGCTGTGCACCGACGGCATGGTCGAGGCGCCGGGCCGGGACCTCGGGGAGGGCATGGACCGGCTGATGGGCGAGGCGGACCGGCTGGTACCCGGCGGCGGACCCGGCACGGGCGCGGGCGCCGCGGGCGCGCTGATCGAGACGGTCGCCCGGGACATCAACGACGACCGCGCCGTGCTGCTGCTCTGGCGCGACTGACACCCGCCGGCACCCGCCCGGCCCCCGTCGCCGGGGCACATGCCGGAGGCAGCCGCGGCTGTCAAGCCTGGCAGCTGATCTTCAGCCAAATCGGACGCCCCGTCGACTGACCGGACCACTGGCTTCCGTTACCCGCCCCCGACGGTTTCCCGGCCGCTCAGCACGGCCCCGCCGACGATTCGTCAGGACGGCTCCGCTATCGTCCCGGTCGGCGGAAACTCGTCTCGCATCGCAGGATATCGGCGTTGGACTGACTTTCAGACCTTTACGCAATCGGCACGGTCGACCACACTGAGTCCGGGCGGGACTGTTCAGGATTCGGGGGATAGGGGGCGTCACGTGCGGCACGACAGACAGCGGTCGACCGCGGGCTCCCTCACCGGCGGTGTGCCGGACGGTCCGCGATTCCGCCTCGGGACCGTCGGACAGGCCGGGGTCCGGCTTTCGCAGGTGCCGCCGGGCGGCGGCACCCCGCTATGAAAACGAGGAAGTGAGTCCGGGTGGCACTCTCCGTCTCCGCTCTGGTCCTGTTCGCGATCCTGTGCATCATCTTCATCCGCAACAAGCAGATGAAGATCCCGCACGCGATCGTCGCCGCCCTGTTCGGCTTCATGCTGCACGAGACCACGGTCGCGACCTCGATCAACTCCCTGCTGGCCAACCTCGCGCACAGCATCTCCGGCATCACCGGAGGCTGATCCGGCCGGGCCGTCCGCACCCCCGCCGCGGGGCTACCGGCCGGCCCGTCTGGCTTCCCGCCAGCGAGCGAACAGTCCCCGGGGGCGCGCGGCCGCCGGGGCCGGGACACGCATCGGCGCGGGTGCCGCGGCACCCGCCGACGTGTGCTGCCCCGAAGCCGCCGGCTCGGCCGTCAGCAGCACGAACAGCCGTGCCCAGCACAGCCGTTCACCCCGCGGCCAGTCCAGCGCGCGCAGCGCCGCCGAAGCCGCCTCCGACACCTCGCCGCCCACCCGGACCTCGGCGACGTCGTCCCCGGCCTTGCCGCCCAGGAAGAGCTTGACGCCCACCGGCCCGGGCCCGGTCAACTCCGCGCGCAGCGCGGGCGCCAGCGCCGGCAGCACCCGGTGCTCGGCCAGCCAGCCCGCCAGGTGCTCGTTGCCGAAGCCGAACACCGCGGCCGGCCCCTGCACCGCCCGCCAGCCCGGGAGTTCGGGCAGGGCCGGGCGGTCGGCGTGCACCCCGCGGCCCTCCGCGAGCTCGACCAGCACCGAGGCGGTGGTGGTCGCCCACATCCGCACCGCGTTGGCGAGCTTCTCCTCCTCGGTCTTGCCGAGGCCGGCCGCGCAGTCCCACACCACCGGGGCGTCCGCCCGGCCCAGGTGCAGCACGAAGCCGAGGTCCACGTGCCCGGCGCCGTCGTCCCCGGGGTGCTCGCGGACCGCCACCGCCGTGGTGCCGGGGCCGCGGACCACCTCGCCGTCCGGGCGGAACACCTGGCCCAGCCGCGCCATCTCGCGGACCACACAGCGCTGTATGACGGCCAGCCGCTCCTGAGGACCCACCGGGACTCCTCCACTCCGGGAGCGCGCGGATGAGGTCGCGCTCGAACTGCGCTCGAACGCCGCCGAGGCTATCGGCCTGACAGCCCACCGGGAAACCGTGCGGACCCCGCGACCCTCCGGTCGCGAAAATGTCTCGTATGCCCCATTTTGGGCAGCGGAACCTGAAGGCCGTCCGCCCGGAGGACCCGCATGCCCCGCAGCACCGCCCCGCCCCCGCCCGTCCTTCTCGCCCCCGGTCCGCCGCCGTTCGGCCCCGCGGACTCCGGCCTGGTCGCCGAGATCGAGGCCTACCTCGCCTCGCTGCCCGCCCCCGCGCGCACCCCGGTGCCGTACGTCTGCCCGTACGGCAGCACCCCGCGGCCCTGGCACGCCGGCCACCCCGAGCCCCGGGCCACCCTGCTCGACCGGGCGCTGGGCCGGCCCGCCCGGCCCGTCCCGGTCGCCGCGGCCGACCACCTCAGGCTCGCCTCCCGCTACATCGGGGCGCACGGCTGGCTCCAGGGCGCGATGTGGGACGAGGCCGGCCGGGTCTGCCTGCTCGGCGCGCAGGCCGCCGTCCTGGCGCACGGCTACGGCACCCCGGCCACCGTGCGCACGGCCCGGGTCCAGCTGATGGAGGTGCTGCACGCCACCGGCCGCCCGGCGCGCTCCCCGGACGAGTACAACGACCGCCCGACCACCCGGGAGGGCGACGTCCACCAGCTGCTGGACCGGGCCGCCGCCCGGGCCGCCCGGCTCGGGCTCTGAGGCCCCCGGGGGCCTCGCGAGGCCTCCGGGCGGGGAAACGTCGACGGCCCCGGTGTGCTGGGCACACCGGGGCCGGACCGGAGAGCGGGCGACGAGAATCGAACTCGCGTGACTAGTTTGGAAGACTAGGGCTCTACCATTGAGCTACGCCCGCACGACCTTCCCAGCCGTCACCGGCCGGAAGTTCGGGGGACAGCCTACCTGGTCCGGCCGCCCGCGTGCACACCGGATCGCGCACGCCCCCTGCGCGCCCGCGCGGTATATGTCGCGTCGCGCCCGGGCGGATTATGTCGGCGAGCCGCCCAGGCCCGGCGTGTACGCTTCCTCTCGGCACCACGGGGTGTGGCGCAGTTTGGTAGCGCGTCCGCTTTGGGAGCGGAAGGCCGTCGGTTCGAATCCGGTCACCCCGACAGTGCGGCAGGGTCTCGTCCGTAGGGGCGGGGCCCTGTTCTGTCTCGGCGCTCCCGGACGGCGGTACGGTGGCGCCTGGCGTCCGCCTTTCGTGGTACCGGTAGGATGGGGCGCTGGCGGTAGTCCCTGTGGCGTCAACCCAGGTCAACCGCACGAGGGCGAGGAGTCAAGCTCACCGTCCACCCCACGGGAGATGCAGCTCCAACCGCCCATCGCCCGTCTCGTCCGACCCCCCTTCCGGCTCCGTCCGGACGACGGGGACGGGCGGAGACAACCTGACCGCAAGCCCCTAGGAGACCTAACCGTGAAGAGCGCCGTCGAGACTCTGAACCCGACCCGGGTTCGACTCACCGTCGAGGTGCCCTTCGAGGAGCTCAAGCCCAGCCTCGACGCGGCGTACAAGAAGATCAACCAGCAGGTCTCGGTCCCGGGCTTCCGCAAGGGCAAGATCCCGAACCGGGTCATCGACCAGCGCTTCGGCCGTGGCGCCGTGCTGGAGGAGGCCGTCAACGACGCCCTGCCGCGCTTCTACACGCAGGCCGTCGACGAGGGCAAGATCGAGGTCCTCGGACAGCCCGACATCACCAACATCGAGGGTGTCGAGAAGATCGCCGATGGCGGCGACCTGAAGTTCACCGCCGAGGTGGACGTCCGTCCCGAGGTCACCCTGCCGGAGTTCTCCTCCATCGAGGTGACCGTCGACCCGATCGCCGTCTCCGACGAGGACATCGAGAAGTCGCTGGAGCAGCTGCGCGAGCGCTTCTCCTCGGTCAAGGACGTCGAGCGCGCCGCCGCCGCCGGTGACATCGTGGTCGTCGACCTGGTGGCCAAGGTCGACGGCGAGGTGCCGGAGGACGGCACCGCCAACGGCGTCAGCTACGAGATCGGCTCGGGCCGTCTGATCGACGGCATCGACGAGGCCGTCATCGGCCTGTCGGCCGGCGAGGAGAAGACCTTCGAGACCGAGCTCAAGGGTGGCACCCAGGCGGGCAAGACCTCCGAGGTCTCCGTCACCGTCACCGCCGTCCAGGAGAAGGAGCTGCCCGAGCTGGACGACGAGTTCGCCCAGCTGGCCAGCGAGTTCGACACCCTGGAGGACCTGCGCGCCGACTCCCGCAAGCGCCTGGAGCGCATGAAGGAGTACGACCAGGCCACCCAGGCCCAGGAGAAGGTCCTGGACGCGCTGCTCGCGCTGGTTGAGATCGAGTACCCCGAGAAGCTTCTCAAGGACGAGGTCGAGACCCGCAAGCACAACGTGGAGCACCACCAGCTCCAGCCGATGGGCCTCACCATCGACGCCTACCTGGAGACCCAGGGCAAGACCCGCGAGGAGTGGGACGCGGAGATCGAGGAGCAGGCGAAGAAGGGCATCAAGACCCAGTTCGTCCTGGACCAGATCGTCGCCAACGAGGAGCTGGGTGTTAACCAGGAGGAGCTCACCGAGCACCTCATCCGCCGCGCCGCCGGCTCGGGCCTGACCCCGGACCAGTTCGCGCAGCAGGTCGTCCAGGGCGGCCAGGTTCCGCTGCTGGTCGGCGAGGTCGCCCGCGGCAAGGCGCTGGCCACCGTGGTCGAGGCCGCCAAGGTCGTCGACACCGAGGGCAACGAGGTCAACTTCGACGACGAGGACGAGACGGCCGAGACCGTCGAGGCCGCCGCCGAGGAGACCGCCGCCGAGGAGAAGACCGAGGCCTGAGCGCCCCGGTAGCCCCTTCCGGCCGCAGCGGGCCCGGACGCCGTACGGTGTCCGGGCCCGCTGTCGTCCGGCCCGGCGGCCGCCGCGACCCTGCGCTCACAGCGAACAGTTCTGCGTGAGGGATTCTGCGGCCGGGCCTGCGCGTTAGGGTCCTTGGACAGCAACAATCACGACGTGATACCCGGAAGCTGTGCGACACCGTGACGGCCGTGGAGCGACCGTCCAAATCGACTGAGCAGGTGGCTAAGTGACGTTCCCGCAGATGCAGATGCCTGGCCCGATGGCACCGCACGCCGCCGCTGGTGACGTGCTCGGCGGCCTTGGCGACCAGGTCTACAACCGGTTGCTCAACGAGCGGATCATCTTCCTCGGCCAGGCGGTGGACGACGACATCGCCAACAAGATCACCGCGCAGCTGCTGCTGCTGGCCGCGGACCCGGACAAGGACATCTTCCTCTACATCAACTCCCCGGGCGGCTCGATCTCGGCCGGCATGGCGATCTACGACACCATGCAGTACATCAAGAACGACGTCGTCACCATCGCGATGGGCATGGCGGCCTCGATGGGCCAGTTCCTGCTCACCGCGGGCGCCCCGGGCAAGCGCTTCTCGCTGCCGAACTCCACCATCCTGATGCACCAGCCCTCCGCGGGCCTCGGCGGTTCCGCCACCGACATCCGGATCCAGGCCGAGCAGCTGCTCCGTACCAAGAAGCGGATGTCCGAGCTGATCGCGCACCACAGCGGCCAGTCCTTCGAGCAGATCACCGCCGACTCCGACCGCGACCGCTGGTTCACCCCGGAGGAGGCCCTGGAGTACGGCCTCATCGACGCGATCATGCACAGCGCCGCGGACGTCCCCGGCGGCGGCGGCACGGGCGCTGCCTGAGCCTCGGCCCGGCCCGCGACACCACAGCCCCAACGCCCCGGAGGACAAGGACCCCCATGAACATCCCCAGCCTGTCGGCCGCCCAGGCCCGCGTCGAGGACATGCGCGCCGAGGGCCGCTACATCGTCCCGCGCTTCGTCGAGCGCACCACGCAGGGCATCCGCGAGTACGACCCGTACGCCAAGCTGTTCGAGGAGCGCATCATCTTCCTCGGCTCGCAGGTCGACGACGTCTCGGCGAACGACATCATGGCGCAGCTGCTGTGCCTGGAGTCGATGGACCCGGACCGCGAGATCCAGATGTACATCAACTCGCCCGGCGGCTCGTTCACGGCCCTGACGGCCATCTACGACACCATGCAGTACGTGAAGCCGGACATCACCACGGTCTGCATGGGCCAGGCGGCCTCCGCCGCGGCCGTGCTGCTCGCGGCCGGCACCCCCGGCAAGCGGATGGCGCTGCCGAACGCCCGGATCCTGATCCACCAGCCGTACACCGAGACCGGCCGCGGTCAGGTGTCCGACCTGGAGATCCAGGCCAAGGAGATCTTCCGGATGCGCGAGCAGCTGGAGGAGATGCTCTCCAAGCACTCCAACCGGACGGCGGAGCAGGTGCGCGACGACATCGAGCGCGACAAGATCCTGACCGCCGAGGAGGCCGCCGAGTACGGCCTGATCGACCAGATCATCTCCACCCGCAAGACCTCGCTGACCTCCTGAGGTCGGCTCCCTCCGGCCCGCGAGCGGGTCGGCGGGGCCCGTCGGGGCGGGGTGCGCACACGGGTGC
>NZ_JBHVET010000408.1:0-7512 GCF_042802135.1 Kitasatospora sp. NPDC057512 | reverse complement strand
CCCCCGAGCTGACCGCCGCCTACCTGGCGGCGGTCGGCGACGGCGGTCAGTAGTCCGTCTCGGCCGGGGGGACGGAGATCGAGGTGCCGTAGTGGTGGTACCCGTCGGTGGGGTCGATTTCCGGCGTCTTGCCCTCCTGGAACAGGAGGATGATGTCGGAGCCGCCGAAGAGGAAGTAGCCGAACTCCTCGCCCTTCGGCACCTGGGCGCCGACGGTCATCGTCATCTTGACCGAACTGACCTGCGCCATGCCCACCGGGACGATCGCGACCAGCCCGATGTCGCCGTACGGGGAGTCGGCGGTGTCGATCACGATGACTCCGCGCGCCTGGGTGAACTCGTAGCCGTCGGTGCTGTTGTCCGGGGCGTCGAACTGCCCGTTGCCGTCGATCGTGACGTCCAGGTAGGTGTTCGCGTGGATGGGGAAGCACTCCTTCACCCGCCCGGCCACGGGGGTGTGGAAGCGGTGGTACGAGTACGGGGCGAGGAAGTAGTGCACGAACGTGCCCTTGGCGAACTTCTTGCCGTATTCACTCTTCTCGCTGAGGAGTTGCGGGATCGTGGTGACTTCGTGGGTGAGCTTGAGCCGTAGCGGATCGCCGGTCGGGTGGATCTCGGAGTCGGCTTCGATGTGGTACTGCTTCTTGTAGATGCAGTCGGCGGGCAGGGTCACCGTGGCGTTGTGCTCCGGGTCGGTGATCGGCCGCAGGCCGGGGTTGAGCTCGCGGGCGAAGAACTGGTTGAAGGTGAGCCAGCCGCTCGGCTCGTTCGGCTTGCCGTCGACCATCGAGTCCTGGACGCGGTAGCGCGGCGCGTCGTCCTCGAACGACTTCAGTTGCTCGTCGCTGAAGGACGCCGTCGTGTCGAGGAAGCTCCCCCACGCCTTGGTGAACCGGACCAGCCATTCCTTGAACCACGGATCGTTCTGCACGATCCGGTTGTCGTCGGCGGTGACCTTCTGGTCGATGAGGTAGTAGAAGTGGCACAGCCGGTCGTAGACCTCCTGGTACCCGCCCTTGTCGTCGGACCAGGCCGCTTCGGCGTCCTGCCTCGGCTTCCACTCGGAGAACGTGGTCAGGTAGTCGAGGTAGTCGGGAATGGTCGTCGGCCAGGCCAAGGCCGTGAACAACGGTTTCCTGAGCTTTTTATCTGCGGTCGTACGTGCCTGCTGGAGTGAGTCCTTCAGCAGTTCGGCCAGCTTCTGGTCGTTGTCCAGCTGCTTCTTGAGTTCCTCGATCACCTCGGTCGAGGTGGATGTGGTGGTCATCGTCAATCCCCTGTCGTCGATGGGGTTCCCGCACCGTCGGCCGCGGTGACCGCGCCCGCGGATCCGTCGCGGCACCTCGTCGGGGTGTCGGCTACGTGCCGGGTGGGAAGGTCTCCCAGGTCGCGCCGGGCGGGCGGCGGTCCATGTGGCTGCGGAATTCCTCGTACTGCGGGTGGTTGTCGCAGAAGGTGTCCGGGTCGAACTCCTGGCCGCAGGAGTTGCCCCAGATTCCCTGGAACGTCAGGTCCTTGGGGTCGGTGCCGGCGTGGTAGACCTTGCCGTCGTTGGCGCCCCACGGGAAGAACGGCGGCAGGCTGGTGTCCTGTCTGGACATGAAGTCGGCACGCTCCAGCGAGTCCACGATCCGGTCGGCCAGCGCCTCGCCGTGCGTCACGCCGCGCGTCTTCGCGTCACCTTCCATCAGGACGTAGTTCCATCGGGAATTCCTCATCGTCCTCTCCTCGGTTCGATCCGGATGGTCCCCCGCCTCTCGATCCTCCGGTGGCCCTCGGCCCTCCGGCCGGATGCTCGCGGACCCGCGTCCCGCCGGCTGTCGCGGCTCTCAGCTGGTGTGGGCGATCTGCGAGTTGACCGCGCACCAGTGGCGGGCCTCGACGGCCTGCTCGCTGTACTGGTCACCGTTGATGTACGTCATGGGTTCCCTCCGCCCCGGCTGGTGAGCTGGACGCACTGGGAGGGCATGGCTCCGCGTCCGCATTCGGCGGTACGACCTCGATTCGCGGCGCACGGTGCTGCACGGCCCGAACGAGGTTCCTTCGTCACGACCTTGAACCCGCCCAATCCCCACTAGCATTATCCGCACACGATCTACACGATGTCTACTCGATCAGTTGCACAGGGTCACGTCAACTGGCGGGGCTTCATCGCAGGTCGGCAGACGGGGCGCGCAGCCCGGAATCCACCGCCGCCGACCCGGTGGGGAACCGTGGAGTGCGTGGTGGCCGCCCGTCGGCCCGTGCCGGTTCGTGGCCGTGGCCGCCTGCGTCGACGGTGCGGCGGCGCAGGCGGCCCGAGCCCCCTGGGTGGTACTGGCGGCCGGGCCCGACGCGGTCGGGCGCGGATGCGGCCCCCGGGTCAGCGCGGTCCGGTGCCCGTGGCGCGCAGTCTGTCGAGGGTGTGGTCCAGGTTGGCCTGGGTCGCCGCGACGGCGGCGTCCGGGTCGCCCGCGGCGATCGCCTCGACCAGGGTGCGGTGCGCGTGGGTGATGCCCTCCGCTTCGACGCCGTCGTGGAGCCGGTTGTCGGCCACCACGTGGCCGGCCGCTTCGCGCAGGGCGTCTACGAAGGAGTCGAAGAGGCGGATGAGCACCGGGTTGTGCGCCGCCCGGACGACCTGGCGGTGCAGTTCCAGGTCGGTCTCGACGAGCTCGGCCGGATCGGCGGCCGCGTCGCGGGCGGCCAGCGCCGCCCGGAGCGCGGCGACGTCCGCCTCGGTGCGCCGCTGCGCGGCCAGCCGGCCCGCCTCCACCTCCAGCGCCGCCCGGACCTCGTACACGTCGAAGACCTCCGAGCGCCGCAGCTCCCGGTCGAACTCCGAGACCGGGGCGGCGGCGGCCACGTACGTGCCCGAGCCCTGACGGGCGCGCAGCTGGCCGTCGGCGATCAGCACCCGGACCGCCTCGCGCGAGGTGGTCCGGCCGACTCCGAGGAGTCGGCTCAGCTCCACCTCGCCGGGCAGTTTGCTGCCGACCGGCCACTCGCCCGTGCCGATCAGTCGGCGCAGCTCGGCCGTGGCTTCCTCCACCAGTGAGCGATGGCGTACCGGGCGAACAGTCATGAGGGCGACCCTATCGTCCTCCGGGTGCCGCACCCGTGGCGGCCTGCTCGTTCATCCGCTCCGGGGCCGGCTCCGGCCCCTCCTCCGGCCCCGCCTCCGGCAGCGCGCGGTCGCGCAGCCGCAGCGCGGAGCCGAGGCCGAGCGCCAGTACGCCGAGGACCAGGGCGAGGACGGTCCGCAGGCCGTGTGCGTCGGCCAGGCCGCCGAGTACCGGTGCGGCGAGGCCGCCCACGGACATGGCGAGTCCGAGGGTCAGCCCGCTGGCGGTGCCGGGCCGGGTGGGCAGATAGTCCTGGGCGAGTGTCACCTGCGGGGCGAAGGGCAGGAACATGGCCAGTCCGAACGCCACCGCGCCGGCCATCGCGACCGCGACCGAGGGTGCGAAGGCCACGGCGGCCAGTGCGGGGACGGCCAGCAGGTAGCCGGTGCGGATCGGGGTCATCCGTCCGCGCCGGTCGCCCAGCCAGCCGCCGAGCAGGGTGCCGGCCGCCCCGGCCAGGGTGAGCAGGGTCAGTGCGGCGGCGCCGGTTCCGGTCGAGCCGTGGAGGTCGCGCTGGATGTGGAGGGCGAGCATCGAGGTGACCGTCACGTAGGGGACCGACCAGGCGACGGTGGTAGCGGCGAGGCGTCCGAACGCCCGCCAGTCGTCGCGGTGGGCGCTCGCCGCCGCGCCCCGGGCGGCCGACGGGGTCGCCGGGGTGTGGCCGCGGTACCGCAGCCACCGGCCCTGCGCGGCCCACAGCAGGGCCGTCACCAGCGCCGGGACGGCCAGCAGCCAGCTGCCGCCCAGGCCGTACGCGCCGACCACGAGGGTGACCAGGGCCGGTGCCAGCGAGGCCCCGAGGGTGCCCCCGACGGAGAACAGGCTCATCGCCCGCTGGGACTGTCCGCCGGCGACCCGGGCCTGGTTGGTGGCGGCCGGGTGGTAGGCGGCGATGCCGATGCCGGCCAGGGCGGCGCAGAGCCAGGTGAGCGGGTAGCTGTCGGCGACGGCGGCGCCGGTGATCCCGGCCGCGGCGGTGAGGAAGCCGGCCGGGATGAGCCAGCCGCGGGGGCGGCGGTCGACCAGCAGGCCGAACAGCGGCTGGACCACGCTGGACAGGCCGCTCGCGGCCAGCGCGATGCCGGAGACGGCGGTGTAGCTGTAGTGCCGCTGGGACATCAGGAAGGGCAGCAGGGCCGGGACGGCGCCCTGGTAGAGGTCGTTGACGATGTGGGTGCCGGTCAGGAAGGCCAGCTGTCCGCGCTTCATCGCGTCCCCCGCTCGGGCCGCGCCGTCGCCTGCGCCGTCGCCTGCCGGGCCGCCCGCCCGGTCGCCCGCTCCAGTACGGCCGCCTGCCGGGCGGCGTGGTGGTGCCAGGGCCGGGCCCGTTCCAGCTGGGCGCCGAGGGAGAGCAGGAGGTCCTCCTGGTGGAGCCGGGCGGTCAGCATCACGCCGATCGGCAGCCCGTCCGGGGTCCAGTGCAGCGGCAGGCTGATCGACGGTCGGCCGGTGAGGTTCGCCACCGGCGTGCGCGGGGTGACGGCGAGCATCCGGGCGTAGGTCCGCTCCGGGTCGTCCGGGTCGGCCAGCGAGCCGACCGGCAGGGGCGGTTGGTCCGTCGTGGGGCTCAGCACCGCGTCGAAACGGTCGTAGCGCCGGCAGATCGTCCGGGCGGTGGCGGTCAGCGAGGCCATCGCGGCGGCCAGCCGGACCGCGCTGTGCTCGTTGCCCCGGGCGCGCAGCCAGCGGGTCAGCGGCAGCAGCCGGTCCTCCCGCTCCGGCGGGACGGGCACGGCGGCGGCCAGCACGCTCCACAGCACGGTGAAGTCCGGCACGTACTCGGCCGGGTCGAACGGCGGGGCCTCCTCCACCCGGTGGCCGAGGTCGGCGAGCAGGTCGGCGGTGCGGCGGGAGGCCAGCGCGGCCTCCGGGTGCCACCCGTCCGTCCGGGGCAGGACCCCGATCCGCAGCGGGCCGGGCTCGCGTTCGACGCAGGCCCGGAAGCGGCCGGCGGGGGAGGCGGGCAGGGTGCTGCCGTCGCCCGGGACGCTGCCGGCCATGACGTCCAGCAGGAGCGCCGCGTCCGGCACCGTCCGGGCCAGCGGGCCGGCGGTGGCCAGCCCGAAGGCGTCCGTGCCGGGGGCGGTCGTCACCCGGCCCCGGCTGGGCTTGAGGCCGACCACACCGCAGGCGGCGGCCGGGATCCGGACCGAGCCGCCGCCGTCGCTGCCCAGGGCCCCGGCGGCCAGTCCGGCGGCGACCGAGGCGGCCGCCCCGCCGCTGGAACCCCCGGCGCCACGGCCGGGGTCGTACGGGCTGCGCGCGGTGGCGTGGACCGTCTCCGTGTAGGCGGAGCAGCCGAACTCGGCGGCCGTGGTGGTGCCCAGCAGCACGCCGCCCGCCGCCCGGAGGGCGCCGACGACGGCGGCGTCCCGCGGAGCGGTGCGGTCGTCGAAGGCGGCGGAGCCCGCGGTGAACGGGAGCCCGTCGACCGGCCAGGTGTCCTTCACCGACAGCGGCACACCGAGCAGCGGCGGCAGCCCGGTGGCGTCCCCGGTCCCGGCGCCGTTCCCGGCGGCGGCCAGCCGGGCCTCGGCTTCACGGGCGGCCCGGCGGGCGCCGGGCGCGTCGATCGTGCGGTAGGCGCCGAGCACGCCGTCGAGTTCCTCGATCCGGCGCAGGTGGTGGTCGACCAGTTCGGTCGGCGAGACGGTGCGCGCGCGGACCGCGGCCGCCTGTTCGGCCAGCGTCAGGGCATGGAGGTCTGACATGATCACTCTCCCCAAGTAGTCCTCAGGTCCCCAGGTCTTCAGGTCCTCTGAGGACTTCACCATAGGGCCGGGCCCGACCCCATGGCAAGGCAAGCCTTACCGGGCGCCCGGGTGCCTACTGCTCCTCCCTCCCCTCGGGTGACCCGTGAGGGAGCGGGCGGCCGCACTGCTGTCGGTGGATGAGTGGTGCCCGCCCCGATCGCACCCGCCCTTGTCAGACACTACGGTGACCGTACTATGGTGTCCGGTGTGACGAAGAAACGCTCCATGCAGGAGCCCACCTTCCTGCTGCTCACCGCCCTCGCCGACCAGCCCCGGCACGGCTACGCGCTCGGCGACGAGGTCGCCGCGATCTCCGACGGCCGGGTCCGGCTCGGCGCCGGCACCCTGTACGGCACGCTCGACCGACTGCTCGCCGAAGGCCTCATCCGGGTCGAGCGGGAGGAGACGGTCGACGGGCGACCCCGCCGCGTCTTCGCCCTCACCCCGACCGGCACCCAGGCCCTCACCGACGAGAGCCGGCGGCTGCGGGCCGCCCTCCGCGAGGCCGACCGGCGCCTCGCCATCACCCGGAACAGGCTCGCGGGAGGCCCGGCATGACCTCGCACCAGGATCACCAGGACCACCCGGACCACCGGGGTCACCAGGACCACCAGGGTCACCAGGAGCAGAGCCGGAAGGACCGGCAGGGCAGCCGTCTGACGACCCACCTGCTGCGCCGCGCCCTCGCCCTCTACCCGGCCTCCTACGGCACCCACGCGCTGGCGGAGGTCGCCGATCACGCCGAGCGCCACGTCCGGACCGCGGGTCCGCTCGCCGCTCTGCGCGAGGTGGCCGATGTGGCGGGGCACGGGGTCCGGGTCCGGTTCGGTCTGGTCTCCCACCGGCCGGCGGGCCGGGCCCTGGCCGCCGCGGCCCCGCTCGCCGCCGCCCTGGCCGGCGGTTACGCGGCCGTGCACCTCTGGTGGGCGGTCCGGGCCGCCGGCGACCCGGACGGCGGGATGCGCGTCGGGTCGCTCACCGCCACGATGGCACTGCTCGTCCCGGCGGTGCTGATGGCCGTCGCGGCCCTGGTCGGCCGCTGGACGACGGCCCGGGTGCTGGCGGCGGCCACCGTCGTGGCCCCGCTGCTCGTCCTGCTCGTCGGCCCCGATCTGCCCGGTGCGTACACGCGGGGCCCGCTGACCTACGGTCTGGTCGGTCCGGACACCGTGCTGTTCGCCCTCAACGCCCTGGTGCTGCTGGCCGCCCCGCCGGACCGCACCACGCAACCGCGCTCCGCCGTTCCGTGGGCGGTCGTGATCGCCACCACGGCCTCGGACGTCGTCCTCGCCCTGGCCTCCGGCCCCGGTGACGGAACGTTCTTCCGTACCGGATTCCACATCGTCGCCCCGGTGGTCGTCGGTGCGGCCGTCGCCTGCACCACCCGCACGGTCCGCTCGGCGGCACTGACGGCCGTGGTCCTGGGCGTGCCGCCCCTGGTCGCCCCCACGCTGACGGGCGACTACGTCATGAACGCGACCGCTGTGCTGTTCCTGGTGGCGCTGTTCACCGTCGGGTACGCGGTCGCCCTCGCGGCGGTCCGGCTGGCGGGCCGGGTGGCGGGCCGGTTCGGCCCGCGCACCGACCCGCGGCAGCCCTGATCCCCGGACCCGGCCCCGCGTCGTGAACCCGCGCGCCGCCCCGTCCGCGCG
>NZ_JBHVET010000407.1:0-7519 GCF_042802135.1 Kitasatospora sp. NPDC057512 | reverse complement strand
GGGCCACCATGCAGGTGGCCGCCGTCGCGGTGCCCCCGGCGGTCGAGCCGCTGGCGGACCTCGCCGCCGAGGAGCGGGCCGCCGAGCAGGCGCCCGCCTCCGCCGCCGAGCCCGGCAAGGCGGCCGGCGGCGGCAAGGTCGCGAGCCTGCTGAACTCCAGCGCGATCATGGCGGCCGGCACGCTGGTCTCCCGCGGCACCGGCTTCGTCCGGACCATGGTGATCACCGCGGCCATCGGCGTCGGCATCATGGGTGACTCGTACAACGCCGCGAACACCCTGCCGACCCTGCTGTACATCCTGATCGGCGGCGGCGCGCTGAACGCGGTCTTCGTGCCGCAGCTGGTGCGCAGCATGAAGAACGACGAGGACGGCGGCACCGCGTACGCCAGCCGGCTGCTCACCCTGGTGATGGTCGGGCTCGGCGGCGTGGTCTTCCTGGCGGTGCTCGGGGCACCGGTGCTGGTGCGGCTGATCGCCCAGCCGATGATGGCCAACCCGGAGCGCGCCGAGACCACGGTGGCGATGGCCCGCTACTGCCTGCCGACCATCTTCTTCATGGGCATCCACGTGGTGATGGGCCAGATCCTCAACGCCCGCGGCCGCTTCGGCGCGATGATGTGGACCCCGGTCCTGAACAACATCGTGGTGATCTTCACCTTCTCCGCCTACATCTGGGTCTACGGCGGGTTCGGCACCACCCAGGTCACCCCGGAGGGCATCTCCCCCGAGGGCGTGCGGCTGCTCGGCCTCGGCACCCTGATCGGTCTTGCCGTCCAGTCGCTGGCGATGATCCCGTACCTGCGGGCCGCCGAGTTCCGCTTCCGGCCCCGCTTCGACTGGCGCGGCCACGGCCTGGGCAAGGCCGCCCGGCTGGCCAAGTGGACGTTCTTCTTCGTGCTCGCCAACCAGGCCGGCTACCTGGTGATCACCCAGCTGTCCACCAAGGCGGGCGCCGCCGCGGCGGCGGCCGGCCACAACGGCGTCGGCCTGGCCGCGTTCTCCAACGCGCTGCTGATCTGGCAGCTCCCGCAGGCCGTGATCACCGTCTCGATCATGAGCGCGGTGCTCCCCCGGCTCTCCCGGGCGGCGGCCGACGAGGACGCCGGTGCCGTGCGGGACGACATCTCGTACGGTCTGCGCACCACCGCGGTGGCGGTCGTCCCGGCGGCCTTCCTGTTCCTGTCGCTCGGCCCGGTGGTCGGCCGGGCGATCTACGCGGTCGGCGGCAACGACACCGTCCTGACCGACGCCACCAACGTCGGTCTGATGCTCTCCGCGTTCGCGCTGGGCCTGATCCCGTACTCCGCCCAGTACGTGATGCTGCGCGGCTTCTACGCCTACGAGGACACCCGGACGCCGTTCTACAACACCGTCTGGGTCGCCGCCTGCCAGGCCGGCTTCGCGCTGCTGTGCTGGCTGGTGCTGCCCTCCGAGTGGACGGTGACCGGCCTCGCCTTCGGCTACGGCCTGGCCTACGCCATCGGGGTGATGGTCGCGATGCCGAAGCTGAAGAAGCGCATCGGCGGGCTGGACACCAAGCGGATCGGCCGGACGTACAGCCGGCTGGCCGCCGCCTGCGTCCCGGCCGCCCTGGTCGGCCTCGGCGCCAGCCTGGGCGTCCAGCAGGTGCTCGGCGGCTGGCCGGGCAGCGTGGCGGCCCTGGTCGTGGCCGGCGGCCTCCAACTGGCGGTCTTCGTGCTCATCGCGAAGCGCCTGCGGATCGAGGAGCTGAACTCCATGCTGGGCATGGTGCGCGGCCGACTGGGCCGCTGACCGCCCGACCACCGGCCGGACGAGCGGGCGCCCTGACCGGGCGTCAACCGGAGCAGAAGGCTCCTCCGCTCGTCCGGCCGAGTGCTGGGCCACCGGTTGGTTCGGGTCCGCCCGACCGCCGGATGGCGACCAGGTGTCGGATCTGCACCACATCTCTCCACCCGGATGCAACCGAGCGGACGTCTCAGCGGTCGTACCCGGTGGAGAAGAGTGGGCACAATTGTCCTGGAGCACAGGGCCGCCGACCCTAGGGCTCCAGCGACTCTCTCAAGCCGCGGCGACACAAGGGGAGGCAGGACCACGGTGGCTGATGGCACCAAGGCGGTCGTCGACACGTCAGCAGCTGACGCGGCGACGGACGAGGCCGCGCTGGCCGCGGCGATCGACGAGCTCGCGGGCTCGGACGACGCCGGCGAGAGCACCTCCGCGGACGCCCGCGAGGGCGCCCCCGCTGCCCCCACCGCTGCCGCCGCCCCCGGGCGCCCCGACGCGGACGAGAACACCGACCAGGGCGGGGACAAGGACCGGGGCAAGGAGCGGGACCGCGACGACGCACCGGCCGCGGGCCCGGAGCCCGCCGCCGGCGAGGAGACCTCGGAGATCACCGCCCCGCTCTCGGTCCAGGAACTGCGCGCCGAACTGGCCGCCGGGTCCCCCCGGAAGAAGCCCGCCCCCGAGCCCGCCCGCCCCGCGCGCCGCCCCACCGACCCGCAGCCCACGGTCGACCCGCGCGACACCGCCACCCTCCCGCGGACCCTCCCCGCCCCGCAGCGCCGCAGCGGGGACATGATCGGCCACCGGTACCGGCTGGAGGAGTGCATCTCCCAGACCGAGACCTTCAGCAGCTGGCGCGCCGTCGACGAGAAGCTGCGCCGGGCGGTCGGCGTCCACCTGATGGCCTCCGGCCACCAGCGGGCCCGCAAGGTGCTGGCCGCGGCCAAGTCCGCCGCCCTGCTCGGCGACCCGCGCTTCGTCCAGGTCCTGGACGCCGTCCACGAGGGCGAGCTGGTCTACGTCGTGCGGGAGTGGCTGCCGCACTCCTCCGACCTGGCCAGGCTGCTCGCGAACGGCCCGATGGAGCCGCACGAGGCGTACCAGATGGTCCGGCAGGTCGCCGACGCCGTCGCGGCCGCCCACCGGCGCGGCCAGGCCCACCTCCGGCTCACCCCGCGCTGCGTGCTGCGCACCGACAGCGGCCAGTACCGGATCAACGGCATCGCGGTGGACGCCGCCCTGCGCGGGCTGCCCGCCGAGGACGCCGAGGACGCCCAGCGGGCCGACACCCGCGCGATCGGCGCACTGCTGTTCGCCGCGCTCACCCACCGCTGGCCGTACCCGGAGGACCGCTACGACCTCCAGGGCCTGCCCAAGGGCCTCCAGAACGCCGCGCCGGACCAGGTCCGCGCCGGGGTCCACAAGGGCCTGTCCGAGCTCGCCGCACGGGCCCTGTTCGACCAGCCGCCGCACCACGCCCAGCCGATCACCACCCCGGAGGAACTGGTCCGGGCGATCGCCAAGCTGCCCAAGATCCGCCAGCCCGCGCCGGAGCTGCCCGCCTTCCCGGCCCCGCCCCGGCACAACACCCACGCGCTGCCCACCGCGCCCAACCCGACCCGGGTGGCCGACACCACCGTCGCCCCGCTGCCGGCCTCCTCCCGCCCGGCCCCCTCCCGGCGCACCCGCACCCGGCGGCGGCTGCGCCGGGTGGTCAAGGCCACCGCGTGGACGGTCGCGCTGGGCGCGATCGGCGTCGCCTCCTGGCAGTTCGTCGACAGCCTGCGCCACACCGGCTCGGCCACCGCGTCCCCGCTGACCTCGGCCAGCAGCACCGCGCCGAGCCCCCAGGCGAGCACCCACAACCCTGTGGCGGTCGCCGTCAAGGAGGCGCAGTCGTACAACCCGCTGGGCGACGGGCCCGAGGGCACCGAGAGCGTCGGGAAGGCCATCGACAACGACGCGAACACCTCCTGGACCACCGGCTGGTACGTCGACCAGCTCGGGCCCAAGCCGCCCGCCCTCAAGTCCGGCACCGGCCTGCTGATCGACCTCGGCTCGCCGCAGCCGGTCTCCTCGGTGAGCGTCCTGTTCTCCGGCGGTGAGCAGTCCGCGGAGCTGCGGGTGCCCACCGCGGCCGCCGCCGGCAACCCGCTGCAGGCCAAGCCGGACGCCTTCACCGTCGTGGGCAAGAAGACCGGGACCAATGTCGAGTACACCCTCGACTCCCCGACCACCACGCGGTACCTCTTGATCTGGCTGACCGGCCTGACGAAGGATCCCGACGGCAGGTACCGGGGCCACGTCGCCGAGGTCAAGGTCTCCGGCTGACCCGGGGCGGACGGCCCCGGCACGACGGCACGACGGCAGAGGGGGTCACGGTGGCGGACGACGACGCGGCACTGCTCGCCCGGCACGTCGCCGGCGACCCGGCGGCCTTCGGGCTGCTGGTGGACCGCCACCGCGACCGGCTCTGGGCGGTCGCCCTGCGCACCCTGGGCGACCGCGAGGAGGCCGCCGACGCCCTCCAGGACGCCCTGGTGTCCGCCTTCCGCGCCGCCGCCGGCTTCCAGGGCCGCTCGGCGGTCACCACCTGGCTGCACCGGATCGTGGTCAACGCCTGCCTGGACCGCGCCCGGCGCAGCGCCACCCGGCGCACCACCCCGCTCGACGAGGACCCGCAGCGGCTGGACACCCTGGTCGGCGCCGCCGAGCCGGCCGACTCCCCGGTGGTCCGGGCCGAGCTGCACCGGGAGCTGACCGCGGCGCTCGCCGAACTGCCCGCCGAGCAGCGGGCCGCCCTGGTGCTGGTCGACATGCAGGGCTACCCGGTGGCCGAGGCCGCCGAACTGCTGGGCGTCCCGGTGGGCACCGTGAAGAGCCGCTGCGCGCGCGGCCGGGCCCGGCTCCTCCCCCTGGTCCGGCACCTGCGCGAGCCGGATGTTTCACGTGAAACACCGCCCGCCCCCGGCTCGGCCCCGCCGCGCCGGGAGGCCCCGGGGAACCCGAAGCGCCCCGGCTCCGTCACAGGGACGGGGCCGAGCACCGGCGCAGGGACGGGGCCGAGCACCGGTCGGACGATGCTGGAAGGAGACGTGAGCACCCGATGAACGCCCATCCCTCCTTCCCCGACCCCGCCGACGACCACCCCCCGGTCGAGCAGCTGGCCGACCTCGCCGAGGGCCTGGTCGACTCCCCGGGCACCGTCGACGCGCTGCGGCGGCACCTGGACGGCTGCGCCGAGTGCCGGGAGACCGTCGACGCGCTCGCCGAGGTCCGGGCCCTGCTCGGCGACGTCGAGACCCCGCCGATGCCGGCCGACATCGCCGCCCGGCTGGACGCGGCACTCGCCGAGGCCGTCGCCGAAGCCACCGAGGCCGCCGGTAGCGACCGCGAGGCCGCCGAGCGGCCGCAGGAAGGCCCTGCGGCCGACCGTCGACCCGAGGCCCCGACCCGGCCCGTACGCACCGCCACGGCACCCCTCACGCCGTCCTCCGCCCCGCCCTCCAGGCCTGCGGGGCGTCCCGCCGGCCGGTCCGGCCCGGCCACCGGCCCCGGCCGCCCCCGGCGGCGGCGGTTCGCCCTGCTGATCGGCACGGCCGCCGCCCTGGCCGCCCTCGGACTCGGCGGGGCGCTGCTGCTGCACCCCGACGACCGGTCCGGCACGGTGACGGCCAGCGCGGGCGGCGCCCCGACCGCCACCGCCGACAGCCACGACGCCCGTGCCCCGCACGCGGCCGCCGGCACCGACTACCGCGAGGACGAACTCGCCACCCAGGTCCGGCAGTTGCTGGCCCGCTCGGAGAACGCCCCGGGGCTGCGGGCCACCGGGCCCGCGATGTCCGAGGGCGCCCTGCCCGCCGACGGCGCCCGGCCGGAGTCCGACCCGCCCTCCCCCGCCGGCTCCCCCACCGCTTCCTCCACCGCGCCGGGCTGCCCGGCCCCCGCCTCCGGCACCCCGCTGGCCACCGACCGCGGCGGCTACCACGGCGCCCCGGTGGACGTCCTGGTCTACCCGCTGCCCGGCCGGCCCGGTTTCGTCGACGTCTACCTGCGCTCCCCCGACTGCGGCCCGATCCTCCTCCACCAGGCCGTTCCCAGCCACTGACCGGCGGTTTCCATGCGATCCACGCCAACTCCGCCACGCCGCTTCCGGACTTCGGGCGCCTGGTACTGATCCGCCTGGGAATGCGAGACACTGGTCAGTCGTTGTCCCGGGCGGCGGAGCAGGACCGCCCTCCCCGCAGCAAACGCGGGTCGCGATGCGAACCAGGAGAAGCAGTGAGCGACGTCCGTAACGTGATCATCATCGGTTCCGGCCCGGCCGGGTACACGGCCGCGCTCTACACGGCCCGTGCCTCCCTCAAGCCGCTGGTCTTCGAGGGGGCCGTCACCGCCGGTGGCGCGCTCATGAACACCACCGAGGTCGAGAACTTCCCGGGCTTCCGGGACGGCGTCATGGGCCCCGAGCTGATGGACAACATGCGCGCCCAGGCCGAGAAGTTCGGCGCCGAGCTGATCCCCGACGACATCGTCGCGGTCGACCTCACCGGTGACGTCAAGACCGTCACCGACTCCGAGGGCAACGTGCACAAGGCGCGCGCCGTGATCGTCACCACCGGCTCCCAGCACCGCAAGCTCGGCCTGCCGAACGAGGACAAGCTCTCCGGCCGCGGCGTCTCCTGGTGCGCGACCTGCGACGGCTTCTTCTTCCGCGACCAGGACATCGCGGTGGTCGGCGGCGGCGACACCGCCCTGGAGGAGGCGACCTTCCTCTCCCGCTTCGCCAGGAGCGTCACGATCATCCACCGCCGGGACAGCCTGCGCGCCTCCAAGGCGATGCAGGAGCGCGCCTTCGCCGACCCGAAGATCCGCTTCGAGTGGGACAGCGCGGTCGAGGCCATCCACGGCGACCCGAAGCTGAGCGGCGTCACCCTGCGCGACACCACCACCGGCGAGACCCGCGAGCTGGCCGTCACCGGCCTGTTCATCGCGATCGGCCACGACCCGCGCACCGAGCTCTTCAAGGGCCAGCTGGACCTCGACGCCGAGGGCTACCTCAAGGTCGACGCCCCCTCGACCCGGACCAACATCCCGGGTGTGTTCGGCGCCGGCGACGTCGTCGACCACACCTACCGCCAGGCCATCACCGCCGCCGGCACCGGCTGCTCCTCCGCCCTGGACGCCGAGCGCTACCTGGCCGCGCTGGACGACCTGGAGGCCAAGGCCGCCGCCGTCGCGGTCTGAGCCCTTCCCGCTCCACCCGCGGGGGTGTTCCACGTGAAACACCCCCGCCCCGGCCGGGCAGAAACAGAACGGGCCCACCCGTTGTTCTCCTGGCAGCAGCCCCCTCCGTCCGAACCCCCGAGGAGTTCCCGTGGCCGGCGCCACCACCACAGTCACCGACGCGACGTTCGAGAAGGACGTCCTGGAGAGCGAGAAGCCCGTACTGGTCGACTTCTGGGCCACCTGGTGCGGCCCGTGCCGCCAGGTCGCCCCGGTCCTGGAGGACATCGCGGCCGAGCACGGCGACAAGCTGACCATCGCCAAGCTCGACGTGGACGCCAACCAGGCGACCGCCGCCAAGTACGGCGTCATCTCGATCCCGACCCTGATCGTCTACCAGGGCGGCGAGCCGGTGAAGTCCATCACCGGTGCCCGTCCGAAGGCCGCGCTGCTGCGCGAGCTGGCCGACTTCATCTAGGTCTTCCGGTCGTCGACCGCGCGGAGGCGGGGCTCCCCTCGGGGGG
>NZ_JBHVET010000406.1:0-7552 GCF_042802135.1 Kitasatospora sp. NPDC057512 | reverse complement strand
ATCTCGTTCCTAATAAAAACATAACGGGGGTCATGTGTATTGCGTGTGTGGGGGGGCCCGGGGGGGCCCCCGGGCGTTTGCGGGGCGGGCCCCACGTCGCCGGCATCAGTTGCCGTTCGACAGGATGGTGCCGGTGCCGACCTTCTTGGCCGACGGCTTGATGTACTTCTTCATGACTTTCACCTCCTCCCTTGGCATAAATTCGGAGGATGCAGTTCCGCATGGGTGCGTTGACACACACGATGTGTCCGACCTGCGCAGGGCAGTGTCGATCCCATCGGAACATTCATCAGCGCACCCGCAGTGCTCGGACCGAGCAGAAGTGCGGCGCTGGTACCCCCGTACCGGGCGGTTCGGCGTCTTCTCCGTAACCGCTGCGTTAACTTCCTATCGCGGTTGAGGATCCGCGGTCAACCCGGTTCGGCATTTTTTTATCTACGCCCCGGCCGGCCCGGGTGTTCAACTGACGCGCCCGTTTTGTCCGGTTTCTCTGCGTCAGGGTGTCGAAGGGGTATGTGTGTCCCATTTGGGGGAGAAAAACGCCGGATGCCTTATCCCGGTGAATCCTCGAAGTTTTGTTCTTTACTTGTCGGTCGGGCTTGACCTATGGTCGAGCTCATGCCCGCAAAACGGTCAGTCATTGCGTGCCCGGAGTCCGTGGTAGCTGACGAGTACCAAAGCAAATTCGGTAATTGGGATCAGCGTGCGAGCGTCCGTGTCAAACCGAGCCGAGTACTCGCGCAGCCGTCCGACGACCAGGTCTATTTCCCACCCGAACTTGTTCCGGTCGTGTCCCACCCGATCGTGCGCGATGCCGCGCCCGGGACGGTTCGCCGCGTGCTCGTCGAGCGGCTCTGCCACTACCTGCACTTCACCACGGAGCTGGAGTCCGTCGCCGTACTCCCCGTGACCGTGGCCCTCAGCCGCGGCCGGGACGACCTCGGTCTGGCCGCGGGCATGCGGCAGGACGCCTTCAAGATCTCGACCGACGAGGCCTGGCACGCGCAGTTCTCCCACGACCTCATGACGCAGGTGGCCGCGGAGACCGGGATCGCCCTGACGACGGCCGAACCCGCCTTCGTGCGCAGGCTGGAGGAGATCCGCGCGCTCATGGAGCCCGAGCTGCGCGGCGCCCAGTCCCTGGCCTTCTGCATCGTCAGCGAGACGCTGATCTCGGCGATCCTCTCCGACCTCCCGCGGGACCGCCGACTGCCCGCCGCCGTCCGCGACCTGGTCCGCGACCACGCCGAGGACGAGGGCAAGCACCACGCGTACTTCCACGGCGTGCTCAAGTACTTCTGGCACTCCCTGAGCCCCCGGCAGCGCCGGCTGCTCGGGCCCTGGCTGCCCGAGCTGGTCACGGTCTTCCTCGAACCGGACTACCCCGCCGTCGCCCGCTCCCTGCTCGCCGCCGGGCTCAGCACCGGGGAGGCGGAAGCCGTCATGGCCGAGTCGTACGAGGCCGCCGACGTGCGCGCCTCCATCGCCGAGGCCAGCCGCACGACCATCCGGTACTTCGTGGAGATCGGCGCCCTGGACGACCCGGGGACCCTGGACGCCTTCCACGCGGCCGGACTGACCGACGGGCTCGCCCTGTGAGCCGACGAACGAACCAGAAGGACGGCACCGCGGTGACGACAGACAACCCCGAGACGGCCGCCGCCCCGGAGGTGCTCCTCCACGACATCCCGCCCGGCCTGGTCCGGACGGTGACCCGGTCGCCGGCCAAGGCGCTGCTGTACGGGGTGGACAACTACTTCCGCGAGAGCTGCCGGCTCTTCGGCGACGACCTCGACGACGTGCTGCGGACCACCCTGTGCGTGCTCAAGCCCGAGGCCGCCGCCGGGCGGCGCTACCGTCCGGCCCTCGACGCGCTGCGCGACAACGGCTTCCGCCCGGTCGACGCGGTCCGCTTCCGCCACCACCGGCTCACCGTCAGGGAGACCTGGCGCTTCCAGCTGAACTTCGCCAGCCGGGAGCGGATCGACGCGATGGACCTGGTCCTGGGCACCTCCGACTCGGTGATGCTGGTCCTCCGGGACGAGCGCTGGACGCCCGGCGACGTCCCGGCCGCCGTCCGGCTGACCGCCCTCAAGGGGCCGTCCGACCCGGCCCAGCGCCGCCCCGAGCACCTGCGCAGCCGACTCGGCGCGGTCAACGGCCTGTTCAACTTCACCCACACCTCCGACGAGCCCATCGACGTGATGCGCGAGATCGCCATCGTCTGCGACGAGGAGCGCCGCCGGCTGCTGCACGCCCGGGTGCGCGCCGGACACGACGCGGTGCCCGAGGCCCTCGCCGCCTTCGCGGAGCTGGAGGCCGAGACCCCCGCGCACGACCTGGACCTGGAGAACAGCTGGAAACGGCTGGCCGCGGCCGAGGGGCCGGCGGGCGAGCTGGCGCGCCTGCGCGCGGCGGGCCGGGAGATCCCCGTCCAGCAGGTCGCCGCGACCCTGCGCGCCGGTACGGACGGTCCGGCCCAGCGCTGGGACCTGCTCAGCGTGCTGACGCACAGCCTGCGCTTCAACGAGCCGGGCATCGGGCGGATCTTCCCCAACGTCCTGCTCGAATCCTGGCAGAACGCCCCCGCGGTCCCGGCATGACCGGCCTCCCCGACGCGCTCGCCGGGCTCCGGTCCGCCCGCCGGGCCCCGGCGGACTTCGACGCCTTCTGGCGGGACACCCTGGACTCGGCCGCGCACCCGTTGGACCCGGTCTTCGCCGAGGTCCCCAGCGCGCTGACCGCCGCCACGGTGTACGACACCTCCTTCGCGGGCTCGCGCGGCCACCGCATCGCGGCCTGGCTGATCGTGCCCCGGCCGGTCGTGCCCCGGCCCGCGCCGGCCGCCGACCAGGACGCGCCGGCGCCCGTACCGTGCGTGGTGCAGTTCCTCGGCTACGGCGAGGGCCGCGGGGCCCCGCTGGACTGGCTGCTGTGGCCCGCCGTCGGCCGGGCCGTGCTGGTGGTCGACACCCGAGGCCAGGGGGGCGCCAACCTGCGCCCGGGGGACACCCCCGACCCGGTGGGGGCGACGCACCCGCAGGTGCCGGGGTTCGTCACCCGCGGCGTACTGGACCCGGCCGGGTACTACTACCGCGACGCCTACGTCGACGCCGTGCGCGCGGTGGACACCGCGCTCGCGCACCCGGCGGTGGACCCCGGGCGGATCGTCGTCTCCGGCTGCAGCCAGGGCGGCCTGCTGGCCCTCGCCGCCGCGGCGCTGCACGAGCGGGTGGCGGCGGCGCTGGTCGAGTCCCCGTTCCTGTGCGACGTGACCGACGCGGCGCGGCTCCCGGACCGGCAGCCCTACCGCGAGCTGCTGCGGTTCTGCCAGTTCCACCCGCAGCACGTCGGACGCGTCCTGGACACCCTGGCCTACTTCGACGGTGTCGCGCTGGCCGAACGCGCCACCTGCCCGGCCCTGTTCTCCCTCGCGATGCGGGACCAGGTCTGCTCCCCGGCCTCCGTGGCCACCACGTACAACCACTACGCCGGGCCGAAGCGGATCGGCGTGTGGCCGTTCGCCGGACACGCCGAGCCCAACGGCTACCAGCGCCGGGCGGAGGTGGACTTCGTCGCCGGGGTCCTCGGCGACCGTCCCGGTGCCCACGCCGCGCCGTCCGGCGCGGCACCGGTGTCCTGAAAGACAGGGAGAGAGCACACGTGCTGTCCGAAGCATTGCCAGACCGGGAGCGGCTCAGCGAAGTCGACCAGGACGTCCTCGACCAGCTCACCTGGTCCCCGGAGAAGGCGCGGATGTACTCCGTGGAGCAGTACCTCCGGGAGAGCTGCTGGACCTTCGGCGGGGACCTGCCGCGGATGCTCGGCATCACGCTGTGCATGCTCAAGGCCGAGGCCACCGCGGGCCGTCGGCTGCGCTCCGCCGTCCGGGCGCTGGCCGGCGCCGGCTTCGAGCCGGTCGACGTGGTGGTCTTCCGGCACGACCGGCAGACCATCCGGGAGGTCTGGCGCCACCACTTCAACATCGCCACCCGGGACCGGGTCGAGGCGATGGACCTGATCCTGCCCAGCATCGACACGGTCTGCCTGGTCCTGAAGGACACCCGGTGGGCGCCCGGCCGGATGCCGGCCGCCATCCGGCTGAACTCCCTCAAGGGCCCGGCCGACCCGGAGCAGCGCCACCCCGACCACCTGCGCCACCAACTGGGCGTCGTCAACGGCCTGTTCAACTTCATGCACTGCTCGGACGAGCCGATCGACGTGTTCCGGGAGATCTCCGTCCTGTGCGACGACGACCGCCGCGCCCTGATGCGCGAGCGGATCCTCGCCGACCACGACGCCCTCCCCGAGGTGCTGGCCGTCTTCGACACCCTGGAAAGCCGCCACCCGGCCCACGACTTCGACTACGAGCTCAGCTGGGAGCGGCTGCGCACCGCCCCGGGCCGGCCGGGCGAGCTGGCCGCCGTCCGGGCCGCGGGCGGCGAGGTCGCGCTGACCGAGGTCATGGCGGCCACCCACGGCGTCCCGTACGAACACCCCAACCGCTGGGACCTGCTGACCGTGATCACCCACCTGCTGAAGGAGATGAACCTCCCCGGCGTGACCACCAGCGTCCCGAACGTCACCGCGGACTGGGACGGGCCGCGGTGACCACGGCGGGGCGGCTGCTCACCGTCAACCTCGGCGTGGAGCGCACCGGGCCGTGGACCTCCAACGGCCGCAGCGGCATCGACAAGCGGCCGGTGCCCGGCCCGGTCATGGCCCGGGCCACCGGGCTCGACGGCGACCTGATCGTCAACACGAAGGCGCACGGCGGCGTCGACAAGGCGGTGTACGCGTTCGCGCGCGAGGACGCCGGCTTCTGGGAGCGGGAACTCGGCCGCACCGTGGCGCCCGGGAACTTCGGCGAGAACTTCTCCACCGTCGGCGTCGACGTCACCCACGCCGAGATCGGCGAGCGCTGGCGGATCGGCGGCGCGGTCTTCGAGGTGATCCGCCCGCGCAAGCCCTGCCGGGTCTTCGCGGGCTTCTGGGACGTCCCGGACCTGGTCAAGCGGTTCATCGCGAACGGCGCGCCGGGCGCCTACCTGAGGGTCCTGACCGAGGGCGAGGTCTCGCCGGGCGATCCCGTCGAGGTGGTCAAGCGGCCGGGCCACGGGGTCACGGTGAACCTGATGCTGCGCGCGCTGACCACGGAGCCGGAGCTGCTGCCGCTGATGCTGCGGGCGCCGGAGATGCTGCCCAAGATCCAGGACCGGGCGCGCCGCCGGCTCGCCGCCCAGCAGGAGCAGGAGCAGCGGGACCAGCAGGAACAGCGGGACCAGCAGGAGCAACAGGACCAGCAGGAACAGCGGGACCTTCACGAACTCCGGGAACTCCGGGAAATCCAGGGGCGACCGCACCATCACGCGCACGTGGGGAAGGAACAGTGACAGCCATGACCGCCACGGGGGACCAGCTCATCGACCCGGCCCGGCTCGCCGGGCTCGCCTGGGAGGACCTCCCGGTCCTCCACGACCAGCTCGCGGAGCTGCTGGAGGAGCTGAGCACGGAGGAGTGGCTCAGCGCGGCCTTCGACCACGTCCTGGCCACGCCGGACCTGCTGGTGCAGAGCGAACGACTGCAGGAACTGGACCGGGTGGTCCTGGTCAACGACGCCGCGAGCGGCGTGCGGGTACGGCTGCACGTCTTCCGCAACCGCGAGTTCGACCGTCCGCACAACCACCGCTGGACCTTCGGCAACCGGGTGCTGGCCGGCAGCTACCGCCACTACCTGTACGGCGACTACGAGGAGCTGACCACCGACACCAAGCTCGGTGCGCCCTTCATGGTCCGGGACGAGACGCCCGGCACCGGCTACGTGATCCGCCACACCCTGGTGCACTCGGTCGCCGCCGTGCCCGACACCACCTCGCTGATCGTCCGCGGCCCGGCCGCCAAGGACCGCTTCGTGGTGATGAACAACGAGACCGGCGAGGCCTGGTGGCAGTACGGGCACACGGTCGAGGACGAGGCGGAGATCGCCAAGCGGCGCCTCGGCGCGGAGAAGGTCTCCGGCATCCGCGACCTGCTGGTGCGCCAGGGCGTCCTGCACTGAACGCGGCCGCGCCCGTGAACGCGGCCACCTCCGGCCACCCGAGAGCACGAGGAAAGACCACCATGGGAACTGAATCCCCCACCCCTGACGACCTGGCCGCCCTGCGCAGCCTCTCCAGCCTCCAGCCGCTGTACGGCATCGAGCGCTCGCTGACCGCCATCGCCTCGATGGGTTCCCTGGAAGCGGCCCGCTTCCTGGAGACCCTGCGGATGCGCACGCTGGTGATGTCCCGCCTCGCCCCGTACGAGGACCGGCCGGGCGTGCGCGGCTGCATGGCCGCGATGCGTCCCAAGACGGACAGCCTCAAGCGGATGCACAAGGTCCTGGACGCCAACCTGGAGATGCTGGAGCGGATCGCCCGCGACGCGGGCCTGGAGTTCTTCGCGATCAAGGGACTCGGCGCCCGCGCGACCTACCGCGACCCCGGCGTGCGCGACTTCAGCGACCTGGACGTCTTCGTGCGGACCCGGTCCGACGCGAGCGTCCTGGTCAGGGCGCTGCGCACGGAGCACGGCTACCAGTACCTGAAGGCCGAGCTGCCGTGGATCAAGTACGACCCGAGCGAGAACCTCGTGTACGGGCAGTTCCCGCTGGTCGCGCCGGACGGTGCCGAGGACCTGCTGAACGTGGACATCCACTTCGGCGACTACTCGGTGCGGCACAGCAGCCGGATCGGGCTGACCCCGCGGCTGCCCGCCGGGGAGCCCGGGATCCACGTCCTCGCGCCCGAGGAGAACCTCGCCTGCGTCGTCAACAACGCCGCGGGCGACTACTTCGTGACGGCCAAGGACACCAACGACCTGCTGATGGCGCTCTCGCTGCCGGAGTTCGACGTCCCGCGCTTCGCCGCCCGGCTGCGCCAGGCCGGCCTGGAGGGCTTCCTCGGCTTCATCGTGGCCGAGCTGCGGGCCGGCACGGCCCTCACGGCGGCGCAGGAGGAGCGGCTGCGCGCCCTGCCCGCGGTGCGCACCCTGGAGCCGGTGCCGAACTCGCGGGAGCCGCACTGGGAGCGGCGCTGCCTGGGCACCACCGTGCACGCCTTCGGGGAGGGGCGCCGGCGCGGCGGGCTGGTCGGCGCGGTGAAGCTGGCCGCCGACGCGTACGGCTACTACCGCGACCGGCTGTCGCTGAGCGTGGCGGGACCGGCGGACGGCGGGAGCGCCGAGCCCTTCGCGCTGAACCCGTGGACCTGCGTGCGGCTCGTCCCGGTGGACATCGCCGAGGACCTGCTCGCCGGCCGGCCGGTCCCGCCGAACCCCGCCACCCCCGGCCCCGCCAAGGCGCTCAGGGCGGACCGGGGCATCCAGCGGATCGACACCCCGTACGGGCAGTACGTGCGGATCGAGGACGAGACCTTCCTCGCCACCGTGGACTACCGGCTGCCGGGCGAGCTGATCGCCGGCGCCCGGGCGGTCGCCGCGGGCCGGGGCTGATGCTCGACCTCGGCGGTCCGCCCCGCCCCTGGCCGCCGGCCCTGGTGCGCCGCTTCGGTGC
>NZ_JBHVET010000405.1:0-7582 GCF_042802135.1 Kitasatospora sp. NPDC057512 | reverse complement strand
GGCCGGGGTGTATGTCCTCCCGGGCCACCGCCCTTGTGCGGCCGTCACGGAGGCGTGCGGTCGGATTCCACCGTCGATGCGGGCCCTGGACCCGGCCGCCTCCTTCAGGGGACCCTACGGGCATGGAGTTCTTCTGCTACCACCGCGACCGGCCCGGCTCCGGGACGTTGCGCCGCGAACTGCTGGAACAGCACTGGTCCTACATGGACGGGTACGCGGAGGAGTTGATCGCCCGGGGCCCGACCCTCACCGGGGACCGCGACGCCCCCACCGGCAGCGTGCACATCATCGACCTGCCCGATGCCGCCGCTGCCCGGGCGTTCGCCTTCGCCGAGCCGGGCTACCAGGCGGGCATGTACCGGGACGTACTGCTGCGGCGGTGGAGCAACACGCTGGGCCGCACCATGTGGGACTTCCCCGGCGGCCGGACCGGCGGGAACCGGTACCTGGTGCTCGGCCTCGGCTCGGGGCCGGCCGTCGACCTCGCCGTGCCGGCCGACCGGGAGGACGGGCTGATCGCCTACGGCCCGCTGCTGTCCGACGACGGCACCGCCTGGCTGGGGACGGCCGCGCTACTCCGGGCGTCGGACCCGGAGACGGCGGGAGCCGTCCTGACCCGGGAGCGGTACGCCGACATCGAGGTGCACGACTGGCAGTTCGGCGGGCGGCCGTCCTGACCGGCCGGAGCGTCCGCGGCACCCCTGACGACGGTGCCCGCCCGCCGGCACCGTCGTCAGGAGCGCCGGACCGGTGACGAGGCCGGTGCGCCGGGCCTGCGGCTACCGCGCCCAGTGCCGGATCCGTCCGCCGTCCGTCCCCGGGAGACCTCGTGCGGGCGGTTCGTGGCGGCCTACCGTGGCGGGGTGAGCGAGAAGACGGACGGGTGTACCGGGCGGGTGCTGGTCCTGGTGCTGCCCGAGGTGAATCTGCTGGACCTCGGCGGTCCTGTGCAGGTGTTCGACGCCGCGGCGCAGCTCGGCGGCGGCTACCGGCTGGAGTACGTCGCCGAGGCGGACGCTCTGCGGTCCGCCCAGGGCCTGCGACTGGCGGGGCTGGCGCCGCTGGCCACGAGCCGGGCGGCAGCCGGTGATCTGGTGCTCGTGCCGGGTCCCCGGCTGACCGGATCCGACCGGCTGGTGGCACCCGCCGTCGTGCGCTGGGTGCGTGAGGCCTACGACGCGGGTGCCCGGGTGGCGTCCGTGTGCAGCGGTGCGGCCGTTCTGGGGGAGGCGGGGCTGCTGGACGGCAGGGCGTGCACGACCCACTGGTCGCTCACCTCGGCGATGCGCGACCGGTACCCGCGGGCCCGGGTGCGTGAGGCCGCGCTCTACGTGCACGACGGGCGGATCAGCACCAGTGCGGGCATCTCGTCGGGGATCGATCTCGCGTTGTCCCTGGTCGAGCGGGAGCGCGGACCGGAGCTGGCCGCGCGGGTCGCGCGTGAACTGGTGCTGTACCTGCGACGGGACGGGGACGTGGCACAGATCAGTCCGTTCCTGCGGCACCGCGACCACGTCCAGCCCGCGGTGCACCGGGTGCAGGACCATCTGGCGCAGCATCTGGACGCCGCCTTCACCCTGCGTGAACTCGCCGGCATCGCCGGGCTGTCCCCACGCGGTCTGACGCGGGCCTTCACCACGGCCGTCGGCCTCACCCCGTTCGCCTACCAGCGGCAACTGCGGCTGGAGCGGGCCCGCACCCTGCTGTCCGGTACCGACCTGACGGTGGAGGCGGTCGCGCTCCGGTGCGGGTTCCGTGACGCCCGGCAGCTGCGCCGGGTGGTCGCCGACGCCTTCGGTGCCCCGCCCTCGCTGCTGCGCGCACCGCTGCGGCCGACTGCCTGACGGGCCCGCCTCCTCGGCGAGGAGCCTCTTTCGCGACCGCTTTCCCCTGATTTCTTCCGATTTCCCCCTTTTCCGTTCCCCTGAGGGCCGACGGCACCGTGCTGCCGGAACGCGCCCGGATTGTCGAGGTATGTCTTGTTCACGACGAGTTCCGGTGCACAGCGGGGGCGCCGGGCGCTGCGCCGTACCGGCCGGGTACTGCTGGGCACGGGTCTGGCGGCCGCTTCCTTCGCGGGGATCGCCTTCGCGGGGGTGAGCGCGTCGATGGCGGACAGCTTCGCCGCCGCCCCCAGCGGATCCGATGCCAGGGTGTGGCCGACCGCCCGGCCGGTGCCGGAGGGCGGGATCACCGTGGCGGTCGCGGTCAGCAACGAGGGCTCCGTGGCCACCGACGTCCTCGCGCCCTACCAGGTGTTCGCCGAGTCGCCGACGATGTTCGTCTACACGGTGGCCGCCGAACGCCGTGTCTCCCCGCTGTCCGGCGGTGCCCATCTGCTGCCCGACCACACGCTGGCCGAGGTGGCGGACGGCACTCTGCCGGAACCCGACGTGGTGGTCGTGCCCGCCGTGACCGACCCCGCCGGCGCGGGCGAGGAGCGCTTGCGCCAGTGGATCGTCGAACGCCACCGCAAGGGCGCCCGGATCCTCGGGGTGTGCGCGGGCTCCGAGCTGCTGGCCGCCTCCGGTCTGCTCGACGGCCGCGACGCCACGTCGTTCTGGTCCAACATCGGCTCGCTGGAACGCGGTTACCCGAAGGTCGACTGGCAGCGCGGGCGGCGTTACGTCGAGGACGGGCGGGTGACCACCACCGCGGGCGTCACCTCCGGCACCGTGGGCGCGCTGCGGCTGGTCGGGGAACTGGCGGGCGAGGCGGAGGCGACCCGTATCGGCACCGGCCTGTCCTACCCCGGCTGGACTCCGGACGGACCGACCACGATCCCGGCCAACCACCTCGCCCCCGGCGACCTCCCGTACGCCCTCAACGCCGCGTTCCCGTGGCTGCGCCCCACCACGGCCATCGGCCTGGTCGACGGCGTCGAGGAGATCGACGCGGCCGCCGCCTTCGAGGGGTACGGCGGAGTCTCCTTCGCCACCCGCACGCTGGTGATCGGCGCGGGTGACGCCGTCACCACCCGCCACGGCCTGGTCCTCGTCACCCGGCCCGCGAAGGGAGGCGCCCACGGCGCGGACCGCTTCGTGGTGCCCGGCGTCGCGGACGCCTCCGGCCTCGACGGCGCGCTGGGCGACTGGGCCCTCCGCAACGGGCTCGCCGCCGAACTGCCGGGCGGAGGACGGCGGTCCGGGGAGTTCGGCTTCGATCCGGTGCTGCGGGACCTCGCCGAGCACGGCGACCGCCGTACGGCACTGACCACCGCGAAGTTCTCCGAGTACCCCTCGGCACATCTGGAGCTGACCGGCGCGTCCTGGCCCTGGCGGTCCACTCTGCTGGCCGCGGCGGCGGTCGCCGTGAGCGTGGGGGTGGGGCTGGCACCGACGGCGGTCCGACACGCGGTTCGACGGCGGCGCCGCACCGCACCGGGCCGCTGACGGGGGGAGCCGCCGGGCCGGGACGGGCGCTCGTCGACCGACGGCTCGTGCAGCGGCGGCTCGTGCAGCGGAGGCCGTGCGTCAGATCGGGTCCGTCTTGATCGTTCCGACGCACAGGGCCCAGATGACGAGGGCGTCGATCGCGATCAGGACGATGGCCCACAGGGGGTAGTAGGGCAGCCAGAGGAAGTTGGCGATCATCCCCAGCCCTGCCACGACGAGACCGACGATGCGGGCCCAGGCCGCGCCGCTGAAGACCGCCACGCCCGCCACGACGACGAAGACGCCGAGGATGAGGTGGATCCATCCCCAGCCCTCGGTGTTCATCGCGTACACGTAGCTGCGGGTGACGACGAGCAGGCTGTCGTGGGTGATGGCGGCACTGCCCTGGAAGATCGCCATGAGGCCGGCGGTGATCAGCATGACCCCGGCGAAGATGGTCCACCCTGACGCGTAGGGGTACTGCTCGCGGCCCCGGGCGGTGGGGCCGACTCCGGACGTACTGCTGGCCATGACACGGTCTCCTTCGATCGCGGTCGCCTCGCGGACGGGGGACGGGGACGGGGACGGAGGGACGAGCAGCCGGGTGGAGGGGCTCCGGACGACGCGGAGCGGGGCACCCGCACCGGCAGAGCCCCACATTCACCGTAAGACCGGACCCTCCATCCCGCCGTCGGACGACCGGCCCGCCCGGCCCGCCCGGCCGCCGCCCCGCCCGCCGCACCGACCGCCGCCCGCGCCGCCCCGGGCACCGCGCACGGGATCCGCTTGACCTTGACACCGTGACAAGCCCTTCACTGTGGCCCAGGAGGTGGTCCTGATGACCAGGCCGGAAGAGGACGAAGAGGGCGGGGACACGATGCGGGCGGCGCTGCGCGCACTGGAGCACGACGACCCGTCGGTGCGCCTGCGGGCGGCGCTGGCCGTCGGCACGAACCCGGACCGGGGGTTCGTCCGCCCGCTCGTGGGGCGGTGCGCGGTCGAGCCCGAGTTCTCCGTGCGCGAGATGCTCACCTGGGCGCTCACCCGGCACGAGGCGGCGGTGACCGTCCCGCTGCTGCTCGGCGAGGTCCGCGCGGAGCGGGCGCAGGCGCGGAGCCAGGCCCTGCACACGCTGTCCAAGATCGGGGACCGGCGGGCGTGGCCGGCGATCACGCCGGCGCTGCTGGCGGACGCCGACGAGGAGGTGGCCCGCAGCGCCTGGCGGGCCGCGGTCGTGCTCGTACCCGAGGACGGGGTGCCCGCGCTGGCCGTAGTGTTGGCGGCTCAGCTCGGACGCGGCGGACGTGAGACGCGGCTGAGCCTCAGCCGGGCGCTGATCGCGCTCGGGGAGGCGGTGCTGCCGACACTGGGCGCCGCGACGACGGACCCCGATCCCGGGGTGCGCGCGCACGCGCTCGCCACCGAACGGCTGTGGCACGACCCGGACGCCGGGTTCGAGCTCGCCATCGAGGAGGCGAAGCGCACGGCGGTCCTCGGCGCGGGCCGCCAGGAGGGACGGTAGGCAGTGTTGATCGGCGACGTCGCCCGGCGGTCGGGGGTCAGCGCCCGCATGCTCCGGCACTACGAGTCGCTCGGGCTGGTGCGTCCGACAGGGCGTACCGGCTCGGGTTACCGCCGGTACGCGGACGAGGACATCCGGCGGATCTTCCACATCGAGAGCCTGCGGTCGCTGGGCCTGTCGCTGCGCGACGTCGGACGGGCCCTGGACGATCCCGGCTTCGCGCCCGCGGAGCTCGTCGAGGACCTCATCCGCCGGACCTGCGAGCGCATCGCGGCGGAGAGGGAGCTGCTCACCCGGCTGCGGCGGATCGACGCGGCGGAACCCGCCGGGTGGGAGGAGGTCCTCCGGGTCGTCGCGCTGCTCCAGGCCCTGGAGTCGAAGAGCCCGGGGGCGCGGCAGCGGGCCGCCCTGTCCGCGGGCGAGGACGCGGCGGTGCCGGTGGAGGCGCTGGTCGAGGCCGTGCTGGGCGAGTCGGACCCGGTCGTCGCCGGGGCCCTGCGGTGGGCGCTGGCGCAGTCGGGCGGGGACGGGACGGCCCTGCTCGCGGAGGGGCTGCGCTCGCCCTCGGCCGAGGTGCGCGAACGGGCCGTCCGGTCCCTCGCCGAGCTGCCGGACGGGACGGCGACCGCACTGCTGCGGGACGCCCTCGGGCACCCCGACGCGGTGGTTCGCAGGTGCGCGGCCCTGGCGCTCGGGGCCCGTGGCGTGGCCGACGCCGTCCCGACGCTCATCGACATGATCGTCGGGGCGACGAACGACGCCGACGCGGCGGACGCGCTGGGCGCGCTGGCGAACGGGCCCGCGCCGGTGGACGGCCTCGCTTCGGTGGACGGCCCCGCGCCGGTGGACGGCCCCGCGCTGGCGGACCGGATCGCCGTCGGACTGGTCGACCGCCTCGCCCGCGCCGGCGTCGGGCCGGAGGCGCGCCGGCGGCTGACCCAGGCCCTCGCGGACATCCCGGGCGGTACGGCGTCCCGCGCCCTCGAAGCGCTCGCCCAGGACGGGGACCGTGCGGTCGCGCTGACCGCGACGTACATTCTCAAGCTGCGCGACACGCGGTAGTCCGCGACGGTCACGCGGTAACCGGGGGCGGATACGAGGTGGGGGTGGCATGACAGGGGCCGGGCGGTTCCGTCGGCAGCGGCGGCTGTTCCTCTCGGTGGCGATCGACACGTTCGGCTCCGGCGTCTTCCTGCCGCTGTCGCTGCTGTTCTTCGTCACCGTCCGGCACTTCCCGGCGGCCACCGCGGGCACGGCCGTGACGGTCGGGTCGCTCGCGTCCTTCGCCGTCGTGCCGCTCTGCGGACGGGCCGTCCAGGCGGTGGGGCCCAAGTCCTGCCTGGTCGTCAGCAACGTCCTGACCGCGCTCGGGTACGGCCTGTTCTTCGCGGCCGGGAACCTGGTCGCCGTGGCGGCCGCGACCTTCCTCGTGACGGCCTCGGACCGCCTCTACGGCGCCGCCTGGCCCACGCTGGTCGCGCGGTTCGCGAAGCCGGAGGAGCTCACCGACTGGTTCTCCGCCGTCACCGTGCTCAAGACGACCTCGCTGGGCGTCGGCACCCTGGGGGCGACCGCCCTGATGGCGCTCGCCGGCGGACACGGCCTGGAGGTCGCGCTCGCCCTGAACAGCGCGAGTTCCCTCCTCGCGGCCGCCCTCCTGCTGGGGGTGACCGTGCCGGCCGCCGAGCGGCCCGGGCTCCGGGCGGCGAGGTCGAGCACCCGGGCGGCGCTCGGCGACCGGCCGTTCCTGTCCCTGGTCGCGTCCCAGACGCTGCTCTCGGCGGCCTGGCTGATCCCGACGGTCGCCTTCCCCCTCTACCTGGTGGAGGGCCTCCACCAGGCCGCGTACTGGCCGACCGTCGTGGTCGCCGTCCGCTACGCCACCGCCACCACCCTGCAGATGCGGATCAGCCGGATGCTGTCCGGCTGGACCCGCTCCCGGGTCCTGGGCCTGTCGATCGGCGCGGCGGCCGGCGCCATCGCCCTCACCGCGACGGTCTCCACCGCCCTGCACGCCCTCCAGGGCCCGCTCGCCGTCCTCGTGGCGGTGGTGCTGGCGCTGGCCGAACTGGCCTCGAAGCCCACCGCGGCCGCCGCGGCGGTCGGCATGGCGCCCAAGGGCGACGAGGGGCCGTACATGTCCCTGTTCCAGCTGACCTGGACGGTGTCCTACGCGGTCGGACCTGCGGTCATCGGCCTGGGCCTGCAGAACCCCCCGGTGCTCTGGACCGCGCTGGCCCTCTGCGTGGCGGCCAGCGGCCTGGCCCACCGCCTCCGCACGCCCTGGCGAACGCGGCCTCGACCGCACGGGCCCGCGGTGAAGGACCTCACCGTCCGTGAGCTGCGGGAGGAGGCCGAGGCCCCGTAGCCGAGGCCCCGGACGCCCCGGGCGCGCGGGCCGGGCGTCAGCGGCGCACCGGCGGCTGCTCGGCGGGGCCGTAGGCGCGCAGTTGGTACGGGAGCGCGGGCGGGCGGCACCACTGGAGGTCGAGGCCGCAGGCGCCGAGGACCGCGCCGAAGGCGTGCCGCATCGCGTCCTGGACGGCGGTGCGGGCGCGGGCGGCCCGCTCGGCCGCGGGGGTGTCGCCGTCGGCGGCCGCGGACAGCCGGCGGGAGGGGTTCCAGCGGAGGTCGGCGACGCCGGTGGTGTCGTCGCCGTCGTCGACGGGCCGGCACGGGGCGAGGG
>NZ_JBHVET010000404.1:0-7598 GCF_042802135.1 Kitasatospora sp. NPDC057512 | reverse complement strand
GGCGGCGGGGGCCCCGGCCGGCGACGCCCAGCCGGCCGGGGCGACGGCCGTCCCCGCCAGCACCGCGCCCAGCGCGACGGCCGGCCACCGGCCCACCCGCCGCGGGCCTCTCCTGTGCATGCCTTGCATAGTGTCCTCTCGGTGGGGCGACGCCCCTGGATTCGGCGGCCGCTCGCCGGCCCTGCCACTGGATCGACGGAGCAGGGGGCCGCAGAGGATGTCACGGCCCGTCAGAAAGATCCCTCGGGTTTTTCCCTCTCCGGTGACATCCCGGCAGCGGGTCCGCTCCGTCGGACTGGGCAGAGACGAACGGAGGGCACGCCCTGTGCGTAGCGCAGACCTGGAGGAGTTCCGCGGCTTCGCCGAGGACCGGTTGCCGCACCTGCGGCGGACCGCGTACCTGATGTGCGGCGACTGGCACCACGCCGAGGACATCACGCAGACCGCACTGACCAAGCTGTACGCGGTGTGGGGCAGGCGGCACCGGATCGCCAACCTGGAGGCCTACGCCCACCGGGTGCTGACCCGGTCCTGCATCGACCACACCCGGCGCCGCTGGCGGCGCGAGGACCCGACGCCCGCGCTGCCCGACCGGGCCGGCCAGGGCGCCGACCCCGCGCTGGGCCTCCAGGTCCGGGCCGCGCTGGCCGCGCTGCCGCCGCGTCAGCGGGCCGTGGTGGTCCTGCGGTTCTGGGTCGACCTGGACATCGCGGCCACCGCCAAGGCGCTCGGCTGCACCGCCGGCACGGTCAAGAGCCACACCTTCCGGGCTCTCGCCCGGCTGCGCGAGCTGCTCGGCGAGACCGACCCGTTCGACGAACTGGCCGTCACCCCTACCCCCCTGAAGGAACTGCTGTGACACATGACCACGCCCTCGACGGGCAGGACGAGCTGCGGGCCCTGCTCGCCACCGGGCTCGGCACCGAGCCGCCGCTGCCCGCCGGCGCGGTGGACGCGGCCGTGGCCGCCGGACGACGCCGCAGCGGCGTGCGGCTGGCCGTGCGGGCCGGCGCCGGGGTGGCCGCCACCGCGGCCCTGACCGCCCTGCTGGCGGGCCTGCCGACCGGCGGCGCCGCCCACGACCCGGGCGGCACGGTGGCGGCCGCCGACCCGCTGACCGGCCCGCTGACCCTGGCCGGCGCGGCCGGCGACGCCCCGCGGCCGCTGCGAGCGGACTCCTTCGGCCCCAGCAGCGGCCGGCCCACCGGCTGGAGCAGCGAGCAGCTGGGCGCCACCCTGGCCGGGCTGCTCCCGGCGGGCGGCGGCACGACGGTGCGCGGCGGCGACATCCCCGGCCGCACCTTCCGGGTCGACTGGGCGTCCCCGGCGGGCCGGGTGGAGCTCGTCGGCGGCGCCGACCGGACCGCCGACGCCCCGAACGTGCCGCTCTGCGCCACGATCGCCCTGCCCGAGGTCACGCCGCGCCCCGGCGTGCCCTCGCCGCGGGAGGTCGCCCCGCGCACCAACTGCCAGGTGGCCGAACTCCCGGGCGGCGCCCGGGGCGAGGCGATGACGCTGACCTTCCCGCAGGACGGCCGCGTCTCCCAGTACGTCCGCGTGCAGCGGGCCGACGGCCGGACGGTGACGCTCCAGCAGTGGGCCGGCGCGCCCGGCGCGGGCCTGGGGACGGACGAGCTGCTGGCGATCGCCGACGACCCCGCCTGGCGGTTCTGACCGGCCGCGGCCCGGGACGCGTCACGCCCCCGCCGTGCGCCTGCCCGGCGGGGCGTGACCCGTGCTGCCGGCCCCCGGGGCGGGGCGGCGGGCATCCGAGAAATATTGGTATAGACCTAGTCGGCGAGCTGGCTTAGCCTCCCTGTGGTGACGAGCGGGACCATACGGGGGTATCTGCTGTGCTTGAGGTGCTGGGCATCGAACCGTCGGCGGAGGCGGTGTACCGGCTGATCGTGGAGGAGCCGGGGTTCCGGGTCGTCGACATGGCCGAGCGGTTGGGGTGGAGTGAGGAGCGGGTGCGGTCCGCGTTGAACCGGCTGGCCGAGCTGGACCTGGTGAACCTGGAGGACGGCTGCCTGGACGCGGTGCCGTTCAACCCGGACATCGGGTTCGGCTTCCTGCTCTCGCGGGCCACCGCCGACCTCAGCCGGCGCCAGCGGCAGATCGAGTCCGCCGAGCAGGCGGTGACGGCGCTGAGCGCCCGGTTCAACGCCAACCAGGCCTCGCGGTACGAGGTCATCCACCGGCTGGAGGGGCTGGACATGGTCCGCAAGCGGCTGGAGGACCTGGCCTCCACCGCCGAGCGCGAGTGCCTGTCGCTGCTGCCCGGCGGCGCCCAGCTGCCGGACACCATGGACGCCAGCGAACCGCTGGACCGGCAGGCGCTGGAGCGCGGGGTGCGGATCAGGAGCGTCTACCAGGAGAGCTTCCGCAACGACCCGGCGACGCTGGAGTACGTCCGCTGGTTCACCCGGCTCGGCGGGCAGGCCTGCACGGTGCCCTTCCTGCCGCTGCTGCTGGTGGTGGTGGACCGGGAGACCGCGCTGGTGCCGATCGACCCGCAGGACGGCCGCGCGGGTGCGCTGGAGGTCCGCACCCCGGGGGTGGTGAGCGCGCTGGCCCTGCTGTTCGAGGAGTTCTGGGCGGCGGGTACGCCGTTCGGCCAGGACCCGCGCCGCAACGAGCACGATCTGACGCCCCAGGAACGGGAGTTGCTGCTCCTGCTGAGCATCGGCTGCACCGACGAGGTGGCCTCGCGGCGGCTCGGGCTGTCACTGCGCACGGTGCGCCGGATGAGCTCCCAGCTGATGAACCGACTGGGCGCGCGCAGCCGGTTCGAGGCGGGGGTGCGCGCGGCGAAGGAGGGCTGGCTCTGAACCGACGGGCACGGGGCCGGGGCCTGTCCCGCACGACAGGCCCCGACGGCTGGAGGGGGTCCGGTCAGGCCGCGGTGTCCAGCCGCCGGCGCTGCTCCTCGTCGAGGACGAGGTCCAACGCGCCCAGGCTCTCCTCCAGTTGGGCGACGGAACTGGCGCCGACCACCGGGACGGTCGGGACGGGGTGGCCGATCAGCCAGGCCAGCACCACCTGGTTGACGGTGGCGCCGGTCTCCTCGGCCACCTCCGCCAGCACGGCCAACCGGGCCGTCGTCTCCGGCCGTTCGTACTCCGCGCGCAGCGGGCGGTCCGGGCGGCAGTAGGAGCCGCCGAGCAGCGGGGAGTAGGCGAGCAGCGCCATCGAGGGCCGCGCCGCGAGGTACGAGAGCAGGGCCTCGTCGGCGTGCTTCTGGACGCCGAAGTCCGCGTCGGGCCGCGGCCGCAGGTAGCTGTGGCGCTGCTGGACGCACCGGTAGCCGGGCCAACCCCGGTCGGCGGCCAGGTCGTTGGCGGCGGCCAGCTGGTCGGCGCTGTGGTTGCTGCAGCCGAGGGCGGTGACCTTGCCGTCGGCGACCAGTCCGGCGAAGGCGCCCATGGTCTCCTCGACCGGTACGGCCGGATCGGCCACGTGCGCGTAGTACAGGTCCAGCCGGTCGGTGCCGAGACGGCGCAGGCTGCCCTCGGCCGCCTCGCGCACCGCGCGGGCGGACAGGCCCTCGATGTGCTCGGGGAAGGGCAGTCCGGGCACCGGGCGGGCGCCGAGCTTGGTGGCGAGCACCAGGTCGTCGCGGTTGCCGCGGCGGGCCGTCCAGCGGCCGAGCAGTTCCTCGCTCTCGTAGCCGTTCGCGCCGGGCGCCCAGAAGGCGTAGTTGTTCGAGGTGTCGATGAACGTCCCGCCGGCTTCCGTGAACCGGTCGAGGATCGCCGTCGCGGTCTCCTCGTCGACGGTGGTGCCGAAGGTCATCGCGCCGAGACAGAGCGCGCTGGCCGACCGGCCGTCAACTCCGAGGCTGCGGTACCGCATCAGTCGTCCCTCCAGGGGGGTTGGCAGTGGTGTCGCCGGGCGCGGCCGGGGGAGTGCCCCGCCGCGACCTGGTCACCAGAATCATTACCCCGGCGGTGCCCAGTTCGGCCACTGTGCAGACCAGCCGGGAGACGATCGCGGCGGCGCCGGCGGTGGAGACCGGCACGACCGTCGACAGCGACAGCACCAGGACCATCTCCCGGGCGCCCAGGCCGTCCGGGAGGACGATCGTCAGCGTGCCCGCGACGGTGGCGAGCGCGAAGCCCCCGACGCAGGCCGCCAGCGAGCGGCCGGGCGGCCCGCCCAGGGCGACCACGATCAGCCACAGGTGCAGGCCGGCCGAGAACCAGGACAGCAGGGCCAGGGCGAGCGAAACCCGCACGGCACGGGGCGAGTTGCGCCCGGACGGCGGCGGCCGGCGGAACAGCCGGGCGCCGTGCTCCACCGCCGCGCCGATCAGGCCGGGACGGACCACGAAGCAGAGCAGGACGAGGACCGGCAGGGCCAGCCACCAGGTGTTCCCGCCGAGCACGGCGGGCGCGATGCCGAGCGCGGCGAGGCAGGCGGTCAGCATGGTGATGCCCAGGCTGACCACGTAGGTGGTGACCATCCGCCCGGCCGTGGCCCCGTACTCGGCGCCCAGCTGGATGTGCGCGAGCAGCCCGAAGACCGGGGTCGGGAGGAACTTGCCGAGCAGCCCGCAGAAGAAGATCCGGGCGCTGCCGAACAGCCCGACGGGCGGCCCCAGGTCGTCCAGGACGGCCCGCCAGGACAGCAGGCCGAGCAGCAGCCCGCCGACGTTCGTCAGCACGGACACCGCCAGCAGGGCCAGGGACCACCCGTCCGCCATCCTGGTCACCAGGCTCCAGGCGTCGTTGCGGGCCACCGCGACCAGGCCCGCGCCGCCGGCCAGCAGGAGGACGGCGGTCAGCAGCCGGCGCCGGCCCCGCGGCGGGCCGGCCGTACGGCTCCCGGACCCGTCGGCCGGAGCGCCCTCGGGTGCGTCCCTCGTGACACCGTCCCTCGTGGCACCGTCCGTCATGACGCCGGGTGGCGCGGCCGCCGGAAGCCGCGTTCGGTGAGCGCCCGCACCGCGCCCCGGGCGACGCCCGCCACCAGCGCGGTGTGCAGCAGGAAGTGGTAGCCGACGAACACCGGGTAGTACCGCAGCCCCTGGTCGCGCACCACGAACCGGGCCAGCCCCGGGTCCGCCACCGCGAACCAGGCCACGCCCAGCGCCGGGAGGACGGCCGCCCTGGGCGAGAGCAGCAGCAGCGGCAGGCTCCCCCAGGCGGCGGCGGTGGCCAGCACGCCCGGCATCCGGTTCGCCTTGAGCGCCCCGGGGCTGAAGCGGTGGGCGCCGGCGAACGCCACCAGCAGCTGCGAGCGCCGGTACTGCTCGCCGAGCAGCGCGCCCAGTCGCTCCACGTCGTCGTGCCGGCCGGTGATGCGCTCGGTCAGCAGGATCGGGTACTTCGCCGCCAGCCGCTCGCTGTACTCCACGTCCTCCGACTCCCGCAGGGTCTCGTCCAGCGGGCCGATCTCCTCGTACACCTCCCGCCGGATCGCGCACATGGCGAAGAAGACGGTGCGCACCCGGCCGGTGGCCCGCCGGCGCCACCAGTACTCGTGCAGGACGCGGTAGCGCTCGACCGGGCCGTCGTCGAACAGCGCCCGCTTGCCGACCACCCCGTGGACGCAGCCGAGGTCGGGCTGCTCCTCCAACAGGGCCACGGCGTTCGCGACCGCGTCCGGGTCCAGCGCGATGTCGGAGTCCAGGAAGAACAGGATCTCCCCGGTGCTCTCGGCCGCCCCGCGGTTGCGGGCGACGGACACCCCGCCGTTGCGCTGGGTGATCAGCCGGACCGGGTAGCGCCGGACGATCTCCGGGGAGCGGTCCGAGCTGCCGTCGTCGACGACGAGCACCTCGTGCACGGGGTACGTCTGCGCGAGGGCGGACTCGACGACCGCCGCGATGGTCTTCTCGTAGTTGTAGTTGGGGATGATCACCGACACCGTGGGCCGTGCGCCGGCCGTGCGCGTCTCCGTGGTGGTCATGTGTGCCTCCGGATCAGCCATGTGTGCCTCCCGTTGCGGGCCCGGAGATCCAGGCGTCCTGGCGGAGATGGTCGGATGTGCCCTCGGGGCCGCTCAGCGAGTAGCGGTGGGTCCGGGCACCGTGCGCGGTGAACGCCCAGTCGAAGCGCCACCAGTCGTGCCAGCTGCCGGCGTCCCAGGACATCGGCAGGATCGTGTCGCCCGCGTCCGCCGCGTCCTGGGTGAGGCCGCGCAGCTCGTTGAGGTCGCCCATGCCGGCGTTGGTGTTGAAGTCGCCGGCGATGAACAGGGGGTCGGGGTTGGCCCGGACGTCCCGGACCAGCCCGTCGAACTGCTGCCGGCGCTCCCGTTGCCGGCGGTGCACGTCGGCCGGGAAGTCCTGCGGGGGCATCCCGTAGGCGACCGGTACGAGCATGTGGACGTTGTAGAAGGACATCACCGAGCCGTTCACCGCGAGGTCGGTGCGCAGCACCTTGGCCCCGGCGAAGACCCGCGACCAGTCGCCCTCCCCGCGCGCCCGCAGCTCCCGGTCCGGGCCGACCGGCGGCTGCGCCACCACGGGAAACCGGGAAAGGGTCACCAACTCGCCCCGGGTGACGACCTGGTAGCCCGGGAACTCGCGCTTCAGCCGCGCGGTGTCGTCTACCTCGCGGGCGCCGTCCGCGCCGGCCGCGTCGTCCCAGTGCAGGTACTCCTGGAGCAGGTACACGTCGGCGTTCCGGGCCTTGAGGTAGGCGTAGAACCGGTCCTGGTCCACGTCGGAGCCCCAGTACTCGGTGTTCTGCGCGACGACGTGGATCGCGCCGGGCGGCACGGTCCGGTCGGCCGTCGCCGCGGCCAGCGTCAGTCCCGACTGGTCCAGCCCGACGGCGAGCGAGAGCACGCCCATGACGGCGGGCCAGCGCACCCGGCCGCGGCCGCGGCGCAGCCGGACGGCCAGCGCGGCCAGCAGCACCAGCAGCGGGACGCCGAGCAGGACCGGGGGAGGGGCGGCCCCGGGGACCACCCAGAACCAGGCCCGGCCGGTCAGGGCCTCCTGGAGCGCGCAGAACAGCAGCCACCCGGCGCTCACCGCGGCCAGCAGCCGGACCGGCCAGGTGGCGGCCCGGTCCGCGAGGAACCAGGACCGCCGGGGCCGGGGGAGCGCGAAGCGCCCGGGCCGAGGGGCCGTCACCACGACTGCACCGCCAGCAGGAGGCCGAAGCCGGTCAGCCACAGTCCGCCGACGGCGAGCATGGTCCGGTCCGTGAAGAGGGTCCGGGTCGGTTCGCCGCCGCCCTCGCTGACCAGCAGGATCTGCAGGTAACGGGCGATCGCGAAGACCGCCAGCGGGGTGGAGAGCAGGATCCGCAGCTGGCGCATGCCGCCGGCCGCGGCGTCGCTCTGCAGGAAGGACACGTAGGCGAGCACGGTGACCGAGGCGGCGAAGGTGACCATGCTGTTCAGGAACGGGACGGAGTAGGCCCGCAGGGCCGGCCGGTGCAGCTCCGAGGGCCCGCCCTGCACCGAGGTCAGCTCGTGCCGGCGCTTGCCGAAGCCGAGCAGGATGCAGACCGAGAAGACGCAGAGCAGGAACCAGGAGGAGATCGGGACGGCGGCCGCCATGGCGCCGGCGCAGACCCGCAGCACGAAGCCGGTGGCGATGACGAACACGTCGACCACCGAGACGTGCTTGAGGACGAATC
>NZ_JBHVET010000403.1:0-7615 GCF_042802135.1 Kitasatospora sp. NPDC057512 | reverse complement strand
GCCGATCGGCAGGGGAGGCCCGGCCGCTTTCCCGCCGCATTCCTGCCGATCGGCACATGCGCGAAGGGGCTTCCGGCGATCACTCTTGGGGGCATCGCGACGGTGGCCACCCGGGCCACCGCGGAAGGGAGTCCCACCGTGTTCTGCGCCCATGATCTCCACCTCCGCACCGGCGGCGTGCAACTGAACGACCGTCAGCCACGTGTTCTCCACGGCGGATCGCTCCGCCCCACGACCGCCCGACCCGCATCGGAGAGCACATGGCCGTCGCCAAACCCGCCACCCTCGCGCGGGGCCTCGCCGCCCTGCTCCTCGCGGCCGCGTCCGCGTCCGCGTCCACCGCGCCCGCCGTCGCTGCCGGGCCCGGTCCGGCCGCCCTCGGTCCGGCTGTCCTCAGTCCGGCTGTCTTCGATCCGGCCGCCCTCGACGCCGCGATCGCCGCCCGGCCGGGCGACCCGGCGGCGGGCGCGGTCGCCCGGGTGACGGCCGACGGCCTGGTCTGGCGCGGCAGCGCCGGCGATCCGGTGAGCGGGCGGCCGGTGGCGCCGGACGCGGCGTTCCGGATCGGCAGCATCAACAAGACCTTCGTCGCCGCGGTGCTGCTCCAACTCGCCGCCGAGCAGCGGATCTCCCTGGACGGCACCGTCCAGCAGTACCTGCCCGGCACGCTGCCCGCGAGCTTCACGCTGCCGATCACCGTCCGCCAACTCCTCGACCACACCAGCGGACTTCCGCAGGCCGTCGAGGGCCCGGAACTCGAGGGCACCGAGCTGGAGAAGCGCGACGGCCTGATCGCCCACCGGTTCGCGAACGAGACGCTCGACCTGGTCGTCCAGCGGACGCTCCGGCCCCACCCAGAGCGCGGCCTGCCCGAGGCCGGCCCGGCCTTCGAGCCGGGCAGCGCGCAGGAGTACAACAACTTCAACTACCGGCTGGCGGGCCGGATCATCGAGCAGGTGACGGGGCACACGATCAGGGAGGAGGTGACGGCCCGCATCCTGAAGCCGCTCGGTCTGCGGCACACCGAGGTGACGGAGGGCAGGCCCGCGATGCCCGAGCCCCACCTGGCCGGCTACGTCCCCGACAGCGCCGACACCCCGACGGACGTCTCCGAACAGGGCGGCAACCCGGAGTCGATGGTGTCCACCCCGGCCGACCTGGACAGGTTCCTGCGCGCCCTGCTCGGCGGTGAACTCCTGCCGCCGCAGCAGCTGCACGACCTGCTCACCCTGCCGCGCGACGCCTCCGGCCGGCTGGTGCCCGTACGCGGAGCGGGCGAGTGCCCGTTCGGTCCGGACAAGGGTCGGGCCTGCTACAGCGCCGGACTGATGGCCATCCCCCTGCGGGACGGCACGGTGCTCTGGGGCAAGACCGGGCACGATCTCGGGTACTCCGACGGCTTCTTCACCACCCCGGACCTGCGCAGGCGGCTGGTCTACTCCGTCGGCGCCGGGGTCGGCACCCCGGCACCGGCGCTCCGCCTCGCCGTCACGGCCTTCGGCCCCTTCGCCCCCTGAGCCCGACCGGACCGACGACCGAACCGGCCCCGCTCCCCCACCCTCGAAAGGAAAACGAATGATCAGCATTCCCAGCGGGCTCGCCCGCACCACCATCGACCGCGAGGGAGCCCCCGGCGCCGCCTGGATCGCCGAACTCCCCGGCCTCACCGCCGAGCTGCTGGAACGCTGGGGCTGCGCGCCGGACGGCGCCGCCACCCACGGCGGGGTCGGCCTGATCCTCCCGGTCCGGCAGGCGGCCGGGCGCACGGCCGTACTGAAGGTCTCGTTCCCCCACCCCGGCAACGTCCACGAGCCGGACGCCTTCGCGGTGTGGGCGGGCCGGGGCGCCGTCCGGCTCTACGAACGGGACGACGAGCGCTTCGCGATGCTGCTCGAACGGGCGAGCCCGACCACGCTCGCGGAGGTCCGGGACAGCGATGAGGTGCTGACGGTCGCCGGGCGGCTCAGCCGGCGGCTCGCCGTCCCGGCGCCCCCGGGCCTGCCCCGGCTGAGCGAGCAGGCCGCGGAGTGGGAGGCCGGCCTGCGCACCGACGCGGCCTCCCTCTCCCACCCCCTGCCGGCCCGCACGGTCGGCGCCGCCCTCGCGACCGTCCGCGAACTCGCCCGCACCCAGCCGGACGTGCTCGTCCACGGGGACCTCCACCCCCGCAACATCCTGCGGGCGGAGCGCGAACCCTGGCTGGCCGTGGACCCCAAGGGCTACGTGGGAGACCGCGCCTACGACGGCGGCACCCTGCTCAAGGTCCACGCCCTGACCCTGCTCGACGCACCGGACCGGCAGCGCGCACTCCTCCGCGCGCTCGACGTCTTCGCCGAGGCCGCCGAGCTGGACCGCGAACGCCTCCACCGCTGGACCCAACTCCACGTCGTCCAGGCCGCCTTCCACGGTCGGCGGCACGGCTTCCGGCGCGCCCGGGAAGGCCCCGAGCTCGACCGGCTCACCCGGTACGCGGACGAGCTCGCCGAAGCACTCACCCCCGCCTGACCGGCGCGCACGACCACCGACCACCACCGGACCACCACCCGACGACCACCCGACGACCACCTGACCACCGAGAACGGACACCCAAGGAGGCCCACGACCACCGACCGTCACCGAAAGACGCCCGGCCCAGGAATCATGTTGGCGGTCGGCGGCCCGCACTGCCTATGGTCGGGGGATGACCACTCGAACCTTCCGCATCATGGTGCGCGGCGTCTTCGACGGCCTCACCGCCGACCAGCGTGCCGACCTGCTCGCCGCCGCCCCCGAGCACGACGTGCTGCGCGCCGCCTTCACCCGCGAGGGCCACCTCAGCTACGACGTCTCCGCCCGGGCCGCCTTCACCTTCCGCTTCCTCGACGAGGGCGAGGCCGAGGAGGACATCCTGGAGGCCACCGAGCGGGCCGAGCAGTCGGCGCGGAGCTGGCTCACCGAACGCGGCTACGGCTACAAGAACCTCCGTTCCCAGGCCGAGGACCTCTCCCAGGCCCCGCTCGGCAAGCGTCAGCGCCGCGCCGCCAACACCGCGCACTGACCCGCCCTCCCCCTCCCCCCTCCGCCACCTCCTTGACGGCTCCCCCCAGGGCTATACTTGAGCAGTCAAGGAGGTGGCAATGACAGAGCGTCCAGACCAGCAGCGTTCAGACCAGCAGCAGCCGGACCAGGTGGACCGGGCCGCGACCGCAGCGAGCGCAGCGACCGCACCAGGCCCGGGCCCCGGCCCCCTGGACACCGCGCTACGGCTGGTCCGCGCCCAGACGGCCGTGGTCAAGCGCTTCGACGCGGGCCTCAGCAGCCTGCACGGCGTCAGCCTGGCCGACTTCACCATGCTGCTCCACCTCTCCCAGGCCCCCGGCGGCCGGATGCGCCGGGTCGACCTCGCCGAGGCCCTCGGGCTCACCGCCTCCGGCGTGACCCGCGGCCTCGCACCGCTGGAGCGGATCGGCCTGGTCGCCCGCGAGGCCGCCGCCCGCGACGCCCGGGTCACCTACGCCGCCCTCACCCCGACCGGCCGCGAGCGGCTCGCCGAGATGCTGTACACCGCCCGCAAGGTCGCCGCCGAGCACTTCGCGGCCGAGCAGTGGAGCGCCGAGGACCTCGGCCGGCTGTCCACCCTGCTCACCCGCCTCGGCGGCACCGCCCCCGGCCTGCACCTCGGCTGATCCGCCCGCCCCACCGCCCTCGCGCACGCCCTTCCGCACCCCGCCACACCCGCCGCCCGCGCCCACGTCCTAGGCTGGCCCCGTACCGCAGGCACCCCCCGGCACCCCCCATGTCATCCAAAACGACCGGCACCACCCGCACCACCCCACCCGCGCGAAGGGCCGCACCATGACCGACACCCCCGGCACCGGGCCCGGCCCGGAGCGCGCCCTCGCGGACGCCCAACGCGCGCACTGGCAGCAGACCTACACCGCCAACCCGGGAATGTACGGCGAGCGGCCCTCCGCCCCCGCCGAGTACGCCGCCGGAGTGTTCGCCGCCGCCGGGGCCCGGGACGTGCTGGAGCTCGGCGCCGGCCACGGACGCGACGCCCTGCACTTCGCCCGGGCGGGCTTCCGCGTGCTGGCCGCGGACTTCAGCCCGACCGGCCTGGACCAGTTGCGCGCCACCGCGGCGGGCCAGGGCCTGGCCGGCCGGCTCTCGGTCCTCACCCACGACGTCCGCGACCCGCTGCCCCTCCCCGACGCCTCCGTCGACGCGGTCTTCGCCCACATGCTGCTCTGCATGGCGCTCTCCACCGGGGAGATCGAGGCGCTCGTCGCCGAGGTCCGCCGGGTCCTGCGCCCGGGCGGCACCTTCGTCTACACCGTCCGCCACACCGGCGACGCCCACTACGGCGCCGGCACCGGCCACGGGGACGACATCTGGGAGCACGGCGGCTTCGCCGTCCACTTCTTCCCCCGCGAGCTGGTGGACAGGCTCGCCGAAGGCTGGCACCTGACCGACGTCCACCCCTTCGAGGAGGGCGAACTGCCCCGCCGCCTCTGGCGCATCACCCAGGAGACGCCCCGATGACCGCCCCCGAGACCGCTGCCCCCGAGACCACCCCCGAGACCGCCGCCCCCGGGACCACCCCCGACGCCACCGCCGCCGAGGACACGGCAGGGACCCCCGACGCCCCCGACCTCACCATCGACGGCACCGGCCTGCTCTGCGTCCAGCTCCTGCTCCGGCTGCGCGCCCGGATCGCGCACCTCTCCGCCGGCGCGGTGGTCCACATCCACACCACCGACCCCGCCGCCCCGCTCGACCTCCCCGCCTGGTGCCACCTGACCGGCCACGAGTACCTCGGCCAGGTCCCGTACGAGGCCACCGACCGCGAGGTGTACGCGCTGCGCCTCACCTCCGCCCCGGTCCAGACCCGCCCCGACCGCCCCTGGCACCCGGCCCCCGCCGCCGACTGACCGGCCCACCCCGCAGGGCGCACCCGGAGTGGGCCACGGCTGCCGCACGCTCCAGGAAGCCTGGCGACGGGCCCGAGGACGGCTCGCGACCGAAGCCCCCGAAGCGCCCGGTGTGCCACCATGATGAGGTACGAACGACCCAGCGCCACAGGGAGGTTGACCGCCGTGGACCCGATCATCAGCTGCCGCTGGCAGGACCCGAGCGGCGAGTGGGCCCTGACCGTCGGCCACAACGGCGACGCCTGGGAACTGCTCGCCTCGGCCCCCTCCTCCTCGGAGTCGATCCCCTTCGCGAACCCGGACGAGGTCCGCCGGCTCGCCCAGGCCCTGCTGGACCTGCCCGCCGAACCCGAGCCGTACGAGTTCGAGTGGCAGCTCTCCCGCACCGGGTCGGCCCCCGCCCCGGGCGAGCCGCAGCCCCACTTCGCGACCTTCGCCGTCGGCCTCGACCCCACCGACGACCACCGCCCGTACCTCGCCTACCAGTCCTACTACGACCTGGGCCGGGCGACCGGACTCGGCCTGGAGGTGATCTGCGAGGACCCGCCGGTCGACCACCTCCGCGCCCAGGCCCACGCCTTCCTCACCACCTTCTCCGGCCCCACCCGTCGGTAGCCACACCGCCCCACCGCCGAACCGGGCAGCACCGACTCACGCCACGGCGCGCACCGCCCAGTCCACCTCGGCCGCCCGACTCTCCGGCGCGGCCCAACCGTTGACCACCGCCAGCAGCTCCAGGTAGCGCTCCCGCCGCGGATCGGCCATCGCCCCCAGCCGCTCCGCCAACCGGTCGCGCACCGCCCCGGCCTCCTCCGGCACCGCCCCCGCGCACCACCGCCCGTACCGCTCCACCAGCACCTCGATCGCCGCCGCCTCCGCTGACCCGGGTTCCACCCCGGCCGCGACCGCCGGCCCGGCCAACTCCCGTACCGCAACCGCCAGTCCGGGCCTCGGCAGTCCCGTGTCGGCCGCCTCCGCGGCCTCCGCCTCGGCGAGCCCGCGCAGCAGCGCCCGGAACCCGGCGTCCCCCGCCAACTGCGCCAACTCCACCCAGGCCTCGACCTGTTCGACCGACGGCTCCTCCGGCAGCTCCGGCGTCAACGAGCGCGCCGCCGCGGCGAACCGCCCGCCGCCCCCGAACCCGCCGCCCCCGAACCCGCCGTCTCCGATCCCGCCGAACACCTCCGCCAGGAACTCCCCGATCAGGCGTCCCCGTTCATCCTCCGTGAGCCGGGCCAACCGGTGCACGAGCGTCAACTCCTCAGGTGTGGAACCGAGCCTGGCCACCGCGCCGAGCACCGCCCGCCGCAGCCGCAGCACCCGGATCTGGAGGTCGATCGCCTCCGCCTGCGCGGCGGCGACGTCGGCCGGCGTCAGCTCACGCTCCACCACCCGTCGGATCGCGGGCAGTCCGAGCCCGAGTTCCCGCAGGGTGCGGACCAGGTGAAGGCGCGCGACGGCCTCGGGGCCGTACCGCCGGTGGCCGGCCGGGTTGCGGTCGGCCGGCGACACGATCCCCTGGTCCGAGTAGAAGCGGACGGTCTTGACCGTCAGCCCCGTCCGCCGGGCCAGCTCACCGATCGTCCAGAGCGCGTCGCCGTTCATGGCCACCACCCTGCTACCTCCCCTTACGGGAGATGCAAGCCGCCCCCGGCCACGGCCGCCCCACCTCACCCACGGGGCCCGCGCCGACGCCCCTCCTCCCGCCCGGAGCGCCGAGGCATCCGCCAGGCGGCGAACAGGATGCCCGCCGCGCCGATGACCGCCTGGAGCGCGGCCGTACCGGCCAGCAGGCAGATCAGCGTGCACACCGCCAGGATCGACATCAGGGCGATCAGATCGAGCGCGCGGCCGTCCGCCCCGGCAACACCACTTCCCCGCGTGCCCCGGCGCTCCGGCGCGGCGCTCCGCGAACCGGCGGGCTCCCCCGTCGAACGTCGAATCCCCGATGACACTGCCGCCTCCCACGGCCGGGGAGGGCAGCACCGAGGATCCGACTCCGCACAACGAAACAGCCGCATCGCGCCGCATGTCCTGTGGGGTTGCTTCCCCGGCTTCCGCCGCTCGACGCGACGAAGCCTGCCCCCCAAAGATCATGCAGCCGAGCGGCTACACGGCAGCCATGGAAGCCGGTATCCGGCTCCGCGTCAACCCCACCGGGACAGGCGGCGGTTGCCCGCCGAAGCCGACCGCCTCCCCGCCGAGGTGACGACCCCGGCCGGGGAGGCGGCATCGATTCCGACGTCAGGCGGTGCGCCGCAGCAGCGCCAGGTACATCGCGTCCGTCCCGTGCAGGTGCGGCCACAGCTGCACGTCCGGCCCGTCGCCGAGCGCCGGGACGCCGGGCAGCAGCGGGCGCGCGTCGATCCACTCGACCCGGCCGCCCTCGCTCCGCAGCACGTCGTCCACGACCGCCCGGGTCTCCGCGAGGTGCGGCGAGCAGGTCGCGTAGCCGACCACGCCGCCGACCCGGGTGGCCTCGATGGCCGAACGCAGCAGGTCCCGCTGGAGCGGGCCGAAGGCCGCGATGTCGGCCGGCCGACGCCGCCAGCGCGCCTCCGGGCGACGGCGCAGCGCGCCGAGGCCGGAGCACGGCACGTCGACCAGCACCCGGTCGAAGCCTTCGGAGCGCCAGGCCGGGCGCGTCCCGTCGGCCGCGATCACGGTGTACGGGCCGGGGTTGCCCTCCAGTGCCCGCGCCACCA